>QGVD01000131.1 GCA_003242685.1 Pseudomonadota bacterium
AGGGCCGGGGCATGTGGATGGGATTGCGGGTCACTCGTCCAGCTCGATGACCTCGTAGCCGGGGTTTCCCCTCGGCCAGTTGCCGGAGCGGGAGAGCCGGTAGGCCCACGCCTCGGCCTCGGCGCGGTCCGTGAACTTCTCCGGGCACGCACCGTACACGGTTACGTAGTCGGCGCCCTCAAGGCCATCGGTGTTAATCGCTCTCACGGCGTATCTGGTCGTCTCGATCTGAGCGGTCAGCGCTTCCATCGTCGTCCCTCCTGTGGGTGCGTGATCCCTATCGATCACGGGTGCCAGTATACCGCGTCACGGCGTGACGTCAAGCACCATCATGTGATGCGCGTCACAGTTTTGAGGAATGCCGCACCGGGCGCGTTCATGGCGATCAGGCAGCGCAGTGACGTGCGCGGGAAGTTGCCGTATTGACATTAGTTAGCACGCGGCTAGCATCGGTTGCATGGACCTGTTTCAGTACATTTCCGACATGGGTCGGCGTCGCGCGCTGGCCTCGATGCTGGGGCGCAATCCCGTATACCTGTGGCAGGTAGCCACGGGCCGGCGTCGAGCGTCGCCGGCCCTGGCGAAGGAAATCGAGGCGGCAACGCGCGAGCTCGGCCCTGAGCCAGTGCCTCGAGCATCCTTGAGACCTGACATCTGGGGCGACGATTGAGCCTGAAAGCCGAAGCCGGCCGCGAAGAGCCGGCGTCTTTTCGGGGGGGGCGAGCGAGAGTGTCGACTTCGAAACGCGCCAGCGTGCAGCGGGTGAGCTGCGCGGCCACCATGATCGTGCGGGGGTGAATTGATGCCACGCATCCGCACGATCAAGCCCGAGCTCGCAAAGCACGAGCTGATGTTCGATGCCGAGATCGAAACCGGCCTGCCGCTGCGCTTCGCCTGGGTGATGCTGTTCACCGTCTGTGACCGCGAGGGCCGCTTTCTTTGGCGGCCGCGGACGCTCAAGTCCGACATCCTGCCGTACGACGATGTCGATTTTTCACGCGTGCTTGACGCGTGGCTCACGCGTGGGTTTGTCGTGCGGTATCGCGTCGGGAACGCGTGGTATGGGTGGATTCCGACATTCAAGAAGCACCAGGTCATCAATCCGCGCGAGGCTGCATCGACTCTTCCCGGAATCGACGAGGCCGATGAAGTAATAGACTACAGAAATCAAACACTTATTGACGCGTCAGGCACGCGTGAGGCACGCGTGGACGACGCGTCCCCCACGCGGCACGTGCATGCACGTGGGGAAAGGAAGGGAAAGGAAGGGAAGGGAAAGGAAGGGAATATGGGTCCTTCGGACCCTGTCGAGTTCGAGCGGTCGACCGCTGGCGACCGGGAGCGCTCCGAGAGCATCGAGCGGATCTTCCGGCACTGGCAGCAGGTGCATCGCCATCCACGCGCCAGGCTCGACGGCAAGCGCCGGAAGGTCATCCGCCGAGCGCTCGAGCTTGGCTACAGCGAGCATGAGCTCTGCGAGTGCATTTCGGGCTACCGCAACTCGCCACACCACATGGGCCAGAACGATCGCGGGACCGTGTACGACGAGATCACGCTGTTCCTGCGCGACGCTGCCCACATCGATGCGGGTATTCGGTTCGCACGCGCTCCGCCGAGGAAACCCGAGTCGGCGTACGAGCGGCTGATGCGGCTGAATTCCCCGAACTCCCCGGAGAGTGACGATGGACGAACAATCGACGTCGAACCCGACCCCGAAGCAGAAGGCTCAGGCGATCTGGCAGCGCCTCTGCGGCTCGTTCGGCGCTGACGCCGTCGAGCGCCGGTTCGGGCCGACGCCGCCTCCCGAGTGGGTGGCGATGATCGGTCGCCTCAAGGACCACGAGCTCGAGCGTGGGATGCGCCGGCTGATGTACTCCGGCGCCGCCGCTCCGCCGTCTCTGCCGCAATTCGTCCGGCTCTGTCGCACGGTGGGCGATGCCCCTGACGTGGACGAGGGGCCGCGCGTGCCCGCACTGCCCAGACCTGCCGACTGGCAGGGAGACCAGTGGGACGTCGCCGCCAATCGTCACCTCGTCGCGCACCTCCTGCGCGAGCTCCGGGCGAATCCGCACAAGTACGGTCAACCCGCAAGCTATCTCGCGATGCGTGCGACCACGAGGCGCGAGAACCCACACGCCGACGCATCGCCCGAATTCATGCGCGCGGTTGAAACCCTCGTCGCGTACACGCGCGCCTGGGCGCAGGACATGCGCGAGATGGCCGCGGAGAGCGGCGGGGTTGTGCCGGTGGACCTGCAGCGGGCCGCATGGGAGGACTGCATGGCACGCGCCGAGGCAGACATCGCCACGCAGCGGAGGGCCGCCTGATGGCATCGCCGGTCGCGGAACTGCTCGACCGCGAGCTCTGGCTGGCCCGCCGACTGCGCCAGCACGGCGCGCGCATCACAGACGGCGTCACCGACCGCGATACGCGCCGCGAGCGCATGCGCGCAGCTATCCTCGCGCACGGCCTTGAGACCGTCGTGCTCGGCCGCGGCCAGTCAGGCAAGCCGGTGACCTACGCGCAGGCATTCGAGGCGCTCTACGGCGAGCCCTTGGCCCGAGCATCGCGCTCAGACGAACACACGCGCCTCAGGAGCGGCGATCCCGATGGGGCCGCTACTACCCTACAGGCCGGACCGTGAGCGGCGCTGCAAGCGCGTGCTGGAGCTCCAGGGACGAACCGCTGGCGCAGTCCGGCGAGCGCCGGAATCCGCACGCCGTGAGACGGGGGTACGCGCGGGGGTACGCGCGGGGGTATTCGCAACGACTGGAGACCACTCAATGAAGCTGCCCGAATTCGCTAAGAAGAGCTGTCGTTTCGCGAAGATCGCGAACAATCTGCGCATGATCGGCGCGCAGGAGGAGCCGGAGTTCACGATTCCGTGCGAGGGCCTGATGCTCACGCCCGGCGAGCTCGATGAGATTCTCGGGCAGTACACGCATCGCTCGTGGTTCACCCGCCGCGGGGATGTGTGGGAGCCGTGCGCGTGGTGGTCGCGCGTGCAGGGTTACGTCGCGATCGACGGAGCGTTCGAGGCCGAGTACTGCGCGATCTATGCGGGCAACCGCAAGATCGAGTTCGAGTTGATCGAGGGCGAGGACGGCGACATTCCGGCCGCGCGCATCACCCGCGTTCGGTTCCGGCCCCATGTCGGCGGCATGACCGAGATGTGCTTTCACCTGCACGTGCGGCCCGGTATCGGGGAGTCGAACCTGTTGCTGCAGGAGCACCAGAACCGGGAAGTGCGCCTGACGCTCGGTGAGACGCGCCTGGCGAATCCGCAGGGGCAGCAGCAGGAGCTGCCGCTGTCGGCCGCGGATGCGCAGGACGATTGGCAGGGCGACTTGAGCTCGAACGCCAACGGCATGGCGGCGAAGGCCGAGGAGAAGGCCGAGGATCTCGGTGACTTCGAGGCGGCCGCGCGGCGACAGGTGCGTGCGTACGCACTGCGTGGGCCGGTGATCGACGGCACGACGATCCAGAGCCGTCATCGCGCGCGGGAAGCCGACTGATGCGCTGGAAGCGCCTTCCAAGCTTCGGTCCAGCGGCGTCGCGCGCCGCGCAGGAAGCGCCCGAGACGCCGAAGACGGTCGCCGAGGCGCTCAAGATGCGCGGTCGACGGCCGAAGCGTCGCACCGAGGATCCCGAGGAGCTCTTCGCGCTGCACTGCCGGATGTTCGGGCTGCCGGAACCGGAGCGGCAGCTCCGTTTCGCCCGGGAGCTCACGCGCCGGTCGCCCACGACGGGCAAGCTGACGCCGCGCCAGTGGCGATTCGATTTCGCGTGGCCGCAGTACCTCGTGGCCGTCGAGATAGAGGGCCTCGTCATGGTGCGCATCACGGATCCGGCTACGGTGCGCATGCTCGGTACGCGCTACGTGGTGCTCGGCGGGCACGCGAGCCCGGCCGGCATCAAGAAGGACATGCAGAAGTACAACGCGGCCGCGCTTCTCGGCTGGTATGTGTTGCGCTTCGATCAGGATGACGTCGCTTCCAAGCGCGCGGTAGAAATGACGCTGCGAGTACTGGCGGCTCGCGGCTGGCAACCT
>QGVD01000014.1 GCA_003242685.1 Pseudomonadota bacterium
GGGTCGGTGGTTGCGCGTTTGACCACGGGGGGCAAGACCTTCCCGCGGAGGAAGCCGCCGAGCACGTGGCCCCGCACGGGCGCGGCGGCTGCGGCGGGCGCACCCGCCGCTTCTGCCGCGATCCTGTCCGCTTCGAACTCCTGCTGACGCGCCTGCGCGAAGGAGTATGCGCTGAATAGCGGGGCATACCAGTCGAAGAACCGTGCGAGCAGCGCCCAGCCGAACTTCTTCACGAGGAGCAGGGCGGTGGCGCTGATCGTCGCGAGCCACACCGTGGCGCCGATGCCGCCCGCGAGGAGCAGCAGGACCGCAAGAACGTACGCGTAGCCGAGCAGGGCGAGGAGTGTGAGTCTGCGACGATACGCGGACGGCTCGGCCGCGGCGTCCCGCTCCAGCCGTCTCACGAGTGACTCGAACTCCTCGTGTGTCACGCGTGCGCGTCCGATTCCCCGATGAGGGCATTATGGTGCGCGGCATTTCATGCGCTACTGCGAGCCGGCCGAACTGCGACCGCCATCGCATCGCTCGCCGGACACGTGGCGGTGAACGGCGACATCCCTGCCGGCGGGGATTCCGGTCGGCTCGGGAACGAGCAGCCTCTCTTGAGGCCGCCTCGGCCGCATGCTACTGATTGGCCCGTCGCGGAACCTCAATCATTTCCCAGGAAGACATTCATGGCGGAAGCTGCGCCACGTGTGACGATCTATCACAATCCCGCCTGCGGCACTTCGCGCAAGACGCTCGCGGCCATCCGCGCGGCGGGCATCGAGCCGCAGGTGATCGAGTACCTCAAGACTCCGCCCGACCGGAGCACGCTCGTCGATCTGCTGCGGAAAATGAATGCCCGGCCGCGGGACATTCTGCGCGAGAAGGGCACGCCGTACGCGGAGCTCGGCCTCGATTCACCGCACTGGAGCGACGATCAGCTCATCGATTTCATGCTGAAGCATCCGATCCTCATCAATCGGCCGATCGTCGTCACGGATCGCGGAGCGCGGCTGTGCCGTCCGCTCGAGAGACTGTTCGAGATTCTGCCGGAGGCACGCGATGCACAGACCAACGACTGAGCGGGAAGCACGTGACGTGACTGCGGCAGTCGCATCCCGCGGGGAGCTCATCGCCAGGCTCCGGGCTCTCGGGACGGAAGTGACTCCGGATTCCATCGCGGCGACGCAAGCGCTCTACGCGCCGCTGCATGCACGCGATGTCCCGGAGGGAATCCGGATCGAACGCGATCTGCGATACGGAACGGCGGACCGTCATCGCCTCGACGTCTTCGTGCCGGAGAACGCCGGCAGGGACCGGCCCGTTCTCATCTTCGTGCACGGCGGCGGATTCGTGATGGGCGACAAGTCGACGCCCGGCAGCCCCTTCTACGACAACGTGGGCCTGTGGGCCGCGCGTCACGGCATCGTCGGGGTGACCATGACGTACCGGCTCGCGCCTGCCTTCCGCTGGCCCTCGGGCAGCGATGACGTCGCGGCGGCCGTGAACTGGGTGCGAGAGAACATCGCCTCTTACGGCGGCGATGCGCAGCGGATCTTCGTCATGGGACAGTCCGCCGGAGCGGTGCACGTCGGCGGGTTCGTGGCGCGCGCGCATCCTCCGGGCTCGAGCGGCTGGCGGCCGGCGGGTGCCATCCTCGTATCCGGGATGTTCGACACCCGCACGATGGAACGGAACGTCTTCTTCGAAGCGTATTTCGGCACCGATCCGAAGGCCGCGGATGAGGCGTCCTTCCTCGAGGCACTCGCGGGCAGTCCCGTGCCCCTGATGATGGTGACTGCGGAGCTCGACGGTATCGACTTCCTCCGGCAGAACGTGAGGCTCCTCGAGGCGCATCTGCGTCATCGCGGGCGCTTCCCGCGGCTCGAGCATCTGCACGGTCACAATCATCTTTCGACGGTGCTGCACCTCGGCACGGACGACGAGTCGCTCGCGCGTCCGCTGCTCGAGTTCATTGCGGACAACGCGGGCACAGGAGAAGCGCAGGTGCGCTACGAAGCATGAACCGGTGCACCGTGAGGTCTGCACGGTGACGGCGACACGCTCGTGAGCGAGAACGTCGAGTGCGTCGTCATCGGCGCGGGCGTCGTCGGTCTCGCGGTGGCGCGTGCGCTCGCGCTGCGCGGGCTCGGGCCGATCGTCGTCGAGGCCGAGCGTGCGATCGGCACCGGCACGAGCTCGCGCAACAGCGAGGTCATTCACGCGGGCATCTATTATCCGCGCGGCTCGCTCAAGGCCGTGCTCTGCGTCGAGGGCAGGCGGAGGCTCTATGCCTACTGCGCCGATCGCGGCGTCGAGCATCGACGCTGTGGAAAGCTCATCGTCGCCACTTCAGAGGAACAGCTGCCTGCGCTGCGCTCGATCGCCGAGGCCGCGCGAGCGAACGGTGTCGACGATCTCCGCTGGCTCGAAGCGGACGCTGCGCGGTCGCTCGAACCGGAGCTCTGCTGCGTGGCCGCGCTCGAGTCACCGTCGACCGGCATCGTGGACAGCCACGGTCTGATGCTCGCGCTGCGCGGGGATCTCGAGGCTGCGGGCGGCATGGTAGCCCTCGGCGCACCCGTGCTCCACGGGCGAGTGAGCCCCGGCACCATCGTGCTCGAGATCGGCGGCGATGCGCCCATGGAACTGCACGCCCGGCGCGTCGTGAACTGCGCGGGTCTCAACGCGCAGGCAGTCGCACGCACGATCGACGGGGTGCCTCCGCAGAGCGTGCCGCCCATCTACTACGCGAAGGGGAACTATTTCTCGCTTTCGGGCAGGGCGCCGTTCTCGCGCCTCGTGTATCCCATCCCCGAGCGGGCGGGTCTCGGCGTACATCTGACGCTCGACCTCGCCGGGCGCGCGCGATTCGGTCCGGACGTCGAATGGATCGACTCCATCGACTACACGGTGGATCCGCGGCGCGCCGATCGCTTCTACGCAGAGATCCGCCGATACTGGCCGCGCCTGCCCGACGGCGCGCTGCAGCCCGCGTATGCCGGCATTCGCCCGAAGCTGCACGCGCCGAACGAGCCGAGCCGGGACTTCTCGATCCAGGGACCGAAGGAGCACGGCATCCCCGGCCTCGTGAACCTCTATGGTATCGAGTCGCCGGGGCTCACTGCGTCGCTCGCCATCGCCGAGCGCGTCGCAGACGCGCTCGGCGACTGAGCGTGTGCATCAGACGGCGCGTTCGCCGCTCAGAGCGGCGCGAACTCGACGCGCGTCTGCCAGGTCTTCACGGTCGGATGCGTCGTCTCGATGACGAGGTTGCCGTACGCGCGCTGCGCCTTCGAGTGCACGGTGATCTCGACGGGATCGCCGCAGGTCGCCATCACGGGCAGCTGGGTCGTCACCGACAGCGGCTCGGCCGCCTTGACGTCCTCGGGGCTGTCGCTTACCGGCTCGATGCGCGCGGCGGTGATCTCCACGTTGGGCTCCGTCTGCACGCGATAGCGCACGGCCGTCGTCCATCCCGTGCGGCTGCGCTGTGAAGTGTCCTGTTTCGCCTCGCGCGTCCACTCCGGTTCGATGAGCCGGATTTCACGCGGCTGCGGCGGTACGAGCTTGCCCCGCGTCGAAACGTTCTGCACGGTCCAGACGGCGCGGAACTGCAGCGGGAAGCTGCTGCGGCACCGGACGGACATCAGCGTGCTCCAGGTGGTGCGGCTGCGGTCCGGTTGGAGCTCGATCGTGCGATCGCCCGAGATCGCCGAGAGGAATACGGATGTCGGCGACACCAGAAAACCGCGATCGGTCACCGTCGCCTTCACTTCGTACAGACCGATGTCGTGATTGGCGGTGTACTGGTCGGGTGTCTCGTCGCGGATCTGGACGTCACATGCGGCGAGTGAGACCGCCGCGAGGATCAGCAGGGAGCGGACGGTAATCGACATTTCGGTACCCCCATTTCTTCGTGCTATGGCCGGCAGTTGCCGGCGGGACCGATGGACGTCGCGGGCGATCTTAGCACGGCCGCTTTCATGGGCCGTCGGCGGGGCAGCATGGTCCCGCTGCGCACGGCGGTTGTCGCGCAAGGGCCGTGAGGCGCATGATCGTGCGCCTGGCGCCCATACACCCGTCCGAGAGGTGATCCCATGACCGGGAAGTTCGAGGACATTCTGCAGACCGTCGGGCGCACTCCCATCGTCCGCATCGGCCGGCTCGCTCCGCCGCACGTCAAGCTGTACGCCAAGCTCGAAGCGTTCAATCCCATGGGCTCGGTCAAGGACCGTCTCGCCCTCGGCATCATCGAGGAAGCCGAGCGCACGGGCGCACTGCGTCCCGGGCAGACGGTGGTCGAGGCGACGAGCGGCAACACGGGTATCGGGCTCGCGATGGTCTGCGCCCGCAAGGGTTATCCGCTCGTCGTGACCATGGCGGAGAACTTCAGCATCGAACGACGGAAGCTCATGCGCTTCCTCGGCGCGAAGGTGGTGCTCACACCTGCGGCGCTCAAGGGCAGCGGCATGCTCGCGAAGGCAAAGGAGCTCGCCGAGAAGCACGGCTGGTTCCTGTGCCGCCAGTTCGAGAACGAGGCCAATGCGAACATGCATTCGCGCACGACCGCGCCCGAGATTCTCGAGGCCTTCGAAGGCGAGCGCCTCGATTACTGGGTCACCGGCTACGGCACGGGAGGCACGCTGAAGGGCGTGGGCCGGGTGCTGCGGGAGAAGCGCCCCGGGACGCGCATCGTCGTCTGCGAGCCGGACAATTCACCGATTCTGGGAAGCGGTATCCCGCAGCCACGGGTGGAAGAGGGCGCGCCTTCGGTCAGTCATCCGAGCTTCCGGCCGCACCTCATGCAGGGCTGGAGCCCCGACTTCATTCCGAAGCTCACCGAAGACGCGGTGGCGATGGGACTCGTCGACGAGATCGTCCCGGTCAACGGCGCCGACGCGATGCGCTGCTCGCGGGAGCTCGCGCAGAAGGAGGGCATTCTCACCGGCATTACCGGCGGCGCGACTTTCGCCGGCGCACTGAAGATCTGCCGGTCTGCACCCGAAGGCTCGGTCGTGCTGTGCATGCTTCCCGACACCGGCGAGCGCTATCTCTCGACGCCGCTCTTCGCGGACATTCCGGCGGAGATGACGGAAGAGGAGATCGACATCGCACGCTCGACGCCCAACTTCCGCTTCGACGTGCCGCAGAAGCCGCCGACGCAGCAGGCACCGAGACCCGTGACGCCCGAAGCCGCGGCGTTCGTCGAGGAAGTGCTGTCGGATCGCTCGCAGCCCGTGGTGATGTTCGCGCTCGAGTGGTGCGAGTTCTGCTGGGCGGTCCGCCGGTTCTTCGCGCATTGCCGGATACCGTACCGCTCGATCGACCTCGACTCGGTCGAGTACCAGGCCGACGACCGCGGCGGCAAGATCCGCGCGGCGCTCACGGCGCGCACGTCGTTCATGACGATCCCGCAGGTCTTCGTCGGCGGGCAGTTCGTCGGCGGCTGCACGGACGTCTTCGACGCGTTCAAGGCGGGGAAGCTCCAGGAGCTGCTCGCGCGCAGCGGCGTGCGCTACGATGAGTCCGCCGCTGCGGATCCCTACACGTTCCTGCCCGTCTGGCTGCATCCGCGCTGAATCGCATCAGTCGGCCGCCGGACGATCGCAGGCAATTCCACTCACGTCCCGCGAGGAATGTCGTACGAAGCTCAGGACATGCAGGCGATCGAGATCGAGACACCCGGCCCGCCGCGAGTGCTGCGAGTCGCACGGCGACCGATACCGTCGCCGGCGGCCGGCGAAGTGCTGATCAAGGTTCTCGCCGCGGGGGTGAACAGACCGGACGTCATTCAGCGCAGGGGACACTATCCGCCGCCACCCGGCGTGACGGACATTCCCGGGCTCGAGGTCGCAGGCGAAGTCGTGCGCACGGCGCCGGATGTCCGGTCGCCCGCGGTCGGAGAGCGTGTGTGTGCGCTGGTGGCGGGAGGCGGATACGCACAGTACGTCGTCGCGCCTGCGGTGCAGTGTCTGCCGGTCCCCGCAGGCCTCGGCGTGGAGGAAGCCGCGGCACTTCCCGAGACGTTCTTCACCGTCTACCACAACGTCTTCGAGCGAGCCGGCCTCCGCGCGCGCGAGACGCTCCTGGTGCACGGCGGCTCGAGCGGCATCGGCACGACGGCGATCCTGCTCGGCAAGGCATTCGGCGCCACCGTGCTCACGACGGCCGGCAGCGCCGAGAAATGCGCTGCCTGTGTCGAGCTCGGCGCGGACCGCGCGATCAACTACCGCGAAGAGGATTTCGTCGAAGCGGTGCGGGAGGCGACGCAGGGCAGAGGCGCCGACGTCATTCTCGACATCGTCGGCGGCGATTACGTCCAGCGCAACATCGCAGCGGCCGCCGTGGAAGGACGCATCGCGCTCATCGCGACGATGGGCGGCGCGAGCGCACAGATCGATCTGCGCCCCCTGCTCTCGAAGCGCATCAGGCTCATGGCTTCCGTGCTGCGCCCCCAGTCGGTGCAGGACAAGGGCAGGATCGCAGCGGCGCTGCGCGAGCGGGTGTGGCCTCTCTTCGGCACGCGCAGACTCTGCCCGCCGATCTACGCGCGTTTCCCGCTCGAGGAGGCCTGGCGCGCGCACGAGCTCATGGAGTCGGGCGCTCATATCGGCAAGATCGTCCTCCTGCCGAAGCACCCCTGAGAGACGGCGTCAGGAGAGGTGCGAAAGCGGCAGCCGTGCCGAGCGCTTCACCGTGTCGAGCACGATGCTCGAGTGCACGTCGCGCACGCCGGGGATCTTGAGCAGCTTCTTCAGCACCAGCTCGCTCAGTGACTCGAGGTCCTGGGCGAAGACCTGCAGCATGAAGTCGTATTCGCCCGTCGTGGCGAAGCAGCCCGTCACTTCTTCGAGGGCTTCGAGCTCCCGCTCGAAGCGCGCGACGATCTCGTCGGTGTGCTGCTGGAGCTTCACCTGGATGAATGCCTGCACCTTGAGGCCGAGACGCGCCGGGTCCACGACCGCAGCGTAGCCCTGGATCACTCCGCTCGACTCCAGCATGCGGATGCGCCGTGCACAGGGGGTGGGTGAGAGCCCGACGTCCTGAGCCAGATCGACGACGGCGCGCCGGCCGTCACGCTGCAGCTCGGCCAGGATCCTCGCGTCGATGCGATCGAGAGGCATGGTGAATTCCATCCCGAAACCGCTGTTGTTTGGAGATTATCACCAACAACCGGCTCTTGCGCAGCAGAGATTGGCGAGTTCCGCTCCTGAATCGGCGCTAGGCTGTCTGCATCGCATCAGACCGGTCCCGTGGACCCACGGAGCGGCGGGATGTCTGCAGTACCCGAGTCCGTCGCGGCGCACGGACACGTCGAAACCTTCGCATGGCTGCGCGTCGTGCGCGACGCGTTGATCTCGCGCGCCCTCGACGATCTCGAGGAGACGCGGCTCCTTCCCGCGCGGAAGGTGCTGTATCAGTTCTCTGCGCGGGGTCACGAAGTGACCCAGGTGCTCCTCGGGCACGAGCTCACGGGCGAGCGCGACGGCGTGAGCGTGTACTACCGCTCGCGGCCGCTCATGCTCGCGCTCGGGCTCACGCCGGAGCAGGCGCTCGCATCCACGATGATGCGCGTCGGGGGCGTGAGCGAAGGACGCGACATCGGCGTCGTCTTCAATCTGCCGCGACGCACGGGACCCAGCGTGCTGCCCGCCTGCGGCGGTGTCGGTGCGCAGTACACGCCCGCGGTGGGCTGGGCGCAGGCGATCCAGTACCGCGCAACGACGCTTCGCGATCGTCGCTTCGCGGGCAGCATCGCAGTCGCTCACGGCGGTGACGCATCGACGGCGACGAACGGGTTCTGGGCGGCGATCAACATCGCGGCGACGCAGCGCCTTCCGATCCTCTTCTTCATCGAGGACAACGGCTACGGCATCTCGGTGAAGTCCGAGCTGCAGACGCCGGGCGGCAACATCGCGCGAAATCTCTCCGCATTCCGCGGGCTGAAAGTGCTCGAGGGCGACGGCAGCGATCCCCGGTCCGCCGCGCTTCTCATCCGTCAGGCGGTCGCCGGCGTTCGTGCGGGCGAGGGCCCGGCTCTCCTGCGGCTTTCCGTGCCGCGTCTCTCCGGTCATTCGGGTCAGGACACGCAGACCTACAAGTCTCCCGAGGAGATCGCGGCGGAGCAGGCGCGCGATCCGCTGCGCAAGCTCCGCGAGCTGCTGGTGCCGGGCACGCTGAGCGAGGCGGTGTGGGCGAAGCTCGAGGAAGAAGCGCGGGTCGAGGTCGAGCAGGCGCTCGCGGAAGTCGAGCGGCGGCCGGCGCCCGATCCTTCGCAGGTGCAGCGCCATGTCTTCAGCGAGCTGCGGCCGGATGGGACCATCGACCTGCAGCAGCAGGGCGGCCAGCTCGCGGACGGCTACACGCCGCCCGCCGGTGTGACGGAGCCGAGAAGCGAAGGTCCGCGCATCAACATGGTGACCGCAATCCGCCGGACGCTGGAGCACGAGCTCGCGACGAACCCCCGCGTGCTCGTCTTCGGAGAGGACGTCGGCCGCAAGGGCGGCGTGCACGCCGCGACGCTGGGGCTGCAGGAGAAGTTCGGCGCCGCACGCGTGTTCGACACCAGTCTTTCCGAGGAAGGCATCATCGGGCGTGCGGTCGGCATGGCGCTCGCGGGACTCGTGCCCGTTCCCGAGATCCAGTTCCGCAAGTACGCGGACCCGGCAGCCGAGCAGCTCAACGACTGCGGAACGATGCGCTGGCGCACGGCCAACCGCTTTGCCGCGCCGATCGTCGTGCGCATGCCGGGCGGTTTCTTCAAGTGCGGCGATCCGTGGCACAGCCAGACCAACGAAGTCGCGTGGGTGCACGGCATCGGCTGGCGGGTGGCGATGCCTTCGAATGCGGAAGACGCCGTCGGACTGCTGCGCGCCGCGCTGCGCGGCAACGATCCGACGATCTTCTTCGAGCACCGCGCGATGCTCGACGCCGCGTGGGCCCGGCGGCCCTATCCGGGCGACGACTTCATCGTCCCCTTCGGCAAGGCGCGCATCCTGCGCGAGGGCGGCCGGCTCACCGTGGTGAGCTGGGGCGCGATGGTCGAGCGCTGCGAGCGGGCTGCGGACGAGTCGGGTGTCGATGTCGAGCTCATCGATCTGCGGACGCTCTCTCCGTGGGATCGCGAGGCCGTGCTCGCCTCGGTTCGAAAGACGCGACGCTGCGTCATCGTGCACGAGGACAATCTGACGGCGGGCTTCGGCGCGGAGATCGCCGCGGTGCTCGCGAAGGAAGCCTTCTTCGATCTCGATGCGCCCATCGAGCGGCTCGCCATGCCGGACATTCCGAGCCCGCACAGCCCCGTGCTGCTCGATGCGGCCGTGCCCGGCGTGAGCCAGATCGCCGATGCGTTCAGGCGCATCGCCGAGCTCTGAAACCTCTCAGTCGACAGAGAAGGGGAGGCGCTGCACCGTGTCAGCGATGGTGGAAATCCGCGCGCCGGCCGAGCAGACGGAAGGTACCCGTTCGCAGCTCCTGCGCTGGCTGAAGGGCATCGGCGATGCCGTCGTCGAGAACGAGCCGCTCATCGAGGTCGAGACGGACAAGGTGACCGTCGAGATTCCCTCGCCCGCGAGCGGTGTCTTGCGGGAGATCGTCAAGCGCGAGGACGAGGAAATCTCACCGGGCGAGCTGCTCGGACGCATGGAAGTCGCGGAAGCTCCGCGGGAAGCCGCGCCGGGCGACACACAACCGATGCCGCGGCTCACGCTCGATGCCTCGTCACCCGATGCCGGAGCGCGGCCGCCGCTCAGTCCCGCGGTTCGCCGCCTGCTCGCCGAGCACGGGCTCGATCCGTCCGGGGTGCAGGGCACAGGCGCGGGCGGACGCGTGACCGCCGAGGACGTGATGCGGCATGTCGCGGCAATGCAGGCGAAGCAGGGTGTCGCGGATGCCATGGACAGCGGCATCGCGCGTACCGGCGGCGCCGTCGATCTGTCGTCTTCCGCGGAGCGAGACGCGGCGCAAACGGGGATTCGCCGAGTGCCGCATTCGGCCACGCGGCGCCAGATCGCGCAGCGCATGGTGGAGAGCCTGCTGCACACGGCGCCGCACGTCACGACGGTCTTCGAGGCGGATCTCTCTCGAGTGCTGGCGCATCGCGAGCGCCACAGAGAGGCGCTCGCGAAAGAGGGTGCGCCGCTGACGCTCACGGCGTACTTCGTCGCGGCCTGCGTCGATGCGATCCGCGAAGTGCCGGAAGCGAATGCGCGCTGGACCGACGATGCGCTCGAGATCTTCGAGAACGTGAACATCGGCGTCGCAACTGCGCTCGCCGACGGCGGACTCGTGGTTCCCGTGCTGAAGAACGTCGAGCGGCGCGATCTCGCCGACATCGCCCGGACGCTGCACGATCTCGTCTCGCGGGCGCGCGCGGGGCGGCTCACGCCCGCCGACGTGCGCGGCGGAACGTTCACGATCTCGAACCACGGCGTGAGCGGCAGTCTCGTCGCGGCGCCGATCGTCATCCCTCAGCCGCAGTCGGCGATCCTCGGCGTCGGAAAGCTGGAGAGGCGGCCCGTCGTGATCGAGGAGAGCGGCGAGGAACGCATCGTCGTCCGGCCGCGGTGCTACGTGACGCTCACCCTCGATCACCGTGTGATGGACGGACACCGCGCGAACCGCTTCATGCAGGTGTTCGTCGAGCGGCTCGAGAGCTGGTCGTAACGTGGCCGCTACCCCGCATCGCTTCCGGAATTCCGCCGAAGCGGCTCAGCGCCTCGGAAGAGGCGGGAGGCGGCGGACCTTCGAGCGTCTGCGCTTCGGCCGTGAGATGAGCCTCGGCGGCGTGGAACAGCCGGCCGTAGAGATCGCGGCAGAGCTCGTAGGCGGTGTTGCCGATCCAGTTCGCGGGAAGAAGCCCTGCGGGAAGCAGCGGGTCGCGCAGATGGATCTTGCGGTACTCGTGCACGAGCAGCGTCCGGATCACGAACGCCGTTTCGCATGGCGGATCGTTCTGCGAGGCCGCGAGCGCGTCGCGCACGGGCAGGAAGCCGTCGACGAAGCGGCGGTAACGCCTGCCCAGGTCGGCGAGATCCCATCCGCCGTGCGCGAGCCTCGAGTCCTCGGACGGATCGCCGCTCGAGGCGGAAAGGACGGTTACGTCGCGAGCGATGGCGCCGAGCTGGGACAGCAGGCCGCGCGTCTCGGCCGGCGTACGGCTCGGATGGATGAGCACGCCAGGACTCACCTGTCCGAAACCCAGCCAGAGCAGCTCGCGACGCAGACGATCGCGACGCGCCGCCGGTGCGTCCGGCGGCAGCAGGAGCAGTGTCCACTGTCCGTCCCAGCGCGCGGGGTTCGGGCCGTAGATGCGGCGAGTGGCTTCGGCGAAGCGCTCGCGCCCGCCGGGAGCGAGGCGGTACTCGCTGAGACGGCCGTTGCGGCGCGACTCGAGCCAGCCCTCCTGAGCGAGCCGCGCGACGGAGGTGCGGACGAGGCGCTCCGTGAGGCCGAAAGGCCGAGCCAGACGGATCAGCCCGCCGAGCGTCACGGCGCCGCCGCGCGGGGCGATGGCGTCGCCGAAGATCGTGATGATGAGCGAGCCGCCGCGCAGCGGACGCTGCGCGCGGAACCGTCGAACGAGCGTGCGCGTGGCCGCGGCGAGTGGATCGGACATGCTGGTCGCGGATCTGCGGGCGCTGCGCATTGTGACACAGAATTCATTGCCGATCGAAGAATTCTGTGTCACATTCTCCCCGACCGGCCGGGGAAAGGAGATTCGCGTGTACACGCAGGGCCTCGACTCTCTGGGTAAGGATTGCCTCGGCGACTCCGCGGCCGAATCGGCCGCGCTCGAGGCACGCTTCCAGGCGAAGATCGACGCCGAGGAGAAGATCGAGCCCAAGGACTGGATGCCGGAAGCCTACCGGCGGACGCTCATCCGCCAGATCTCGCAGCATGCCCACTCCGAGGTCATCGGCATGCTGCCCGAAGGCAACTGGATCACCCGCGCGCCCACGCTCCGGCGCAAGGCCGTGCTGATCGCGAAGGTCCAGGACGAGGGCGGCCACGGCATGTATCTCTACAGCGCCGCGGAGACGCTCGGCATCTCCCGCGATCAGATGATGCAGCAGCTCCTTTCGGGAGCGGCGAAGTACTCGAGCATCTTCAACTATCCGACGCTCACGTGGGCCGACGTCGGCGCCATCGGCTGGCTCGTCGACGGCGCGGCGATCATGAACCAGATACCGCTCTGCCGCTGCTCCTATGGCCCCTATGCGCGCGCGATGGTGCGCATCTGCAGGGAGGAGAGCTTTCATCAGCGTCAGGGCTTCGAGATCATGCTCACGCTCGCGCGCGGCACTCCCGAGCAGAAGCGCATGGCGCAGGACGCGCTCGACCGCTGGTGGTGGCCGGCGCTCATGATGTTCGGTCCGCCGGATGCGCAGTCGAAGCACACCGCGCAGTCGATGCGCTGGAAGATCAAGCGCTTCACGAACGACGAGCTGCGCCAGAAGTTCGTCGACGTCACCGTGCCGCAGGCCGAGTACCTCGGACTGAAGATTCCGGATCCCGAGCTTCGCTGGGACGAGGAGACGCAGCACTACCGCTTCGGGCCCATCGACTGGGGAGAGTTCGAGCGCGTGCTCGCGGGTCACGGTCCGTGCAACCGTGAGCGCCTCGAGGCGCGACGTCGTGCCTGGGAAGAAGGCGCGTGGGTACGGGAAGCGGCGATCGCGCATGCCGGGAAGCGCGGGCAACGCGGTGTGCAGGCCGCCTGAGGAGGCTCCGTATGACGTCGAACGTCGAATGGCCGCTCTTCGAAGTGTTCGTGCGCCCCAGGGCGGGTCTCGAGCACAAGCACGTCGGGAGCGTTCACGCCGCGGACGCGCGCATGGCCATCGAACATGCGCGTGACGTCTATACGCGGCGCCAGGAAGGCGTGAGCATCTGGGTCGTGCCTTCGGCGCAGATCGTCGCGTCCGATCCCGAGGAAGCCGACGCGCTCTTCGATCCCGCGCAGGACAAGGTCTACCGCCATCCCACGTTCTACGCGATTCCGGACGAGGTGAAGAACCTGTGACACGGACGGCGGCAACGGTGGAAGGCGCGGCGGATCCGGTGCGCGCGGCGCTGCTGCGCTATGTGCTGCGGCTCGGCGACACGAGTCTCGTGCTGGGGCAACGCCTCGGCGAGTGGATCGGGCATGCGCCGGCGCTGGAAGAGGATCTGGGCCTTGCGAACATCGCCCTCGATCTCATCGGGCAGGCGCGCCTGCTGCTCACGTATGCGGGAGAGATCGAAGGCCGCGGCCGCGACGAGGATGCGCTGGCCTTCCTGCGCGACGGATCCGATTTCTTCAATCTCACGCTCGTCGAGCAGCCGAACGGAGACTTCGGCCGCACCATCGTGCGGCAGCTCCTCGTCGACGCGTGGCAGCTCGAGGTCTACGAAGCGCTGTGCGCTTCCACCGACCGGCGCCTCGCGGAGATCGCCGCGAAGGCCGTGAAGGAAACGCGCTATCACCTGCGCTACAGCGCCGGCTGGACCGTGCGCCTCGGCGACGGTACCGAGGAGAGTCATCGGCGCGTGCAGACCGCGCTCGATGAGCTCTGGCCGTTCACGGTCGAGCTCGTCACTGCCGACGAAATCGACGCACTGCTCGCGTCGCGCGGCATCGCGCCGCCGCTCGAGGAGCTCGCGCCGCGCTGGAACGCCCGCATCGACGAAGTGCTTCGTGAAGCGACGCTGCAGCGTCCCGCCGACGTGCCCTATGCGTGGTTCGGGAAGCAGGGCGTGCACAGCGAGCATCTCGGGTATCTCCTCGCCGAGATGCAGTTCCTGCAGCGTGCGTATCCCGGGGCAAGGTGGTGAAGCGGTCATGAACGCCTCGAGCACCGTCCGCACCGGGACCGGCCCCGTGAGGCGGCCCAGCGAGGTGTGGCGGCTGCTCGAGAGCGTTCACGATCCGGAGATCCCCGTCCTCTCCATCGTGGAACTCGGCATCGTGCGGTATGTCGCTCTGCGCGAGGATGGAAGGGTCGAGGTCGGTCTCACGCCGACCTACTCGGGCTGCCCGGCGACGGACGTGATCCGTGCGTCGGTGCGTGACGTGCTCGCAAAGGCCGGCCACGCGGATGCCGTGATCCGGGAAGTTCTCTCGCCGCCGTGGACCAGCGACTGGATCACCGAGGAAGGACGACGGAAGCTTCGCGAGTTCGGCATCGCACCGCCGGCGGACAGCGTCTCGAGCCCGCGTGCATTGCTGGGATCCGCGGCCGTCGCGTGCCCCCGCTGCGGCAGCACGCAGACCGAGCGCGTGAGCGAGTTCGGCTCCACGCCGTGCAAGGCGCACTACCGCTGCACGAGCTGTCTCGAACCCTTCGATTACTTCAAGTGCATCTGACGGCATGCTGAAGTTCCATCCCCTCGAAGTCGCAGCCGTGCAGCCGAACGCAGAGGACGCGGTGAGCGTTACGCTCGCGGTGCCGCAGGCGCTGCACGAAGTGTTCCGCCCGCGCGCGGGGCAGCACATCGTCGTTCGTGCGCACATCGACGGTCAGGAGGTCCGTCGCACCTACTCGCTCGTCAGCGCGGCCGGGGAGCTGCCGCTCCGCATCGGTGTGCGCGTGCATGCGCATGGGATGCTGTCGCGCCACATCGCGGAACGGGTGCGTGCCGGCGATACGCTGGAGGTCATGCCGCCGAACGGCAGCTTCGGACCGAGGGCAATCGAGCCGGGGCTCTACGTGGCATTCGCAGCCGGCTGCGGCATCACACCGGTGCTGGCGATCGCCCGCACGCTTCTCGATCGGTGCGCCGGAGCGCACGTGATGCTCTTCTACGGCAACCGCAGCGCCGCGCGCACGATGTTTCTCGAGGAGATACTCGCGCTCAAGAACCGTCATCTCGACCGCCTCGCGCTGCATTTCGTGATGAGCCGCGAGCCGCAGGACGTCGAGCTCTTCAACGGACGGATCGATGCGCAGAAGGTCAGGGCGTTCGCCGGGCGGCTGTTCGAGCCCCCGAAGGTGCGCGAGTTCTTCGTCTGCGGTCCCGGGACGATGATCGGCGAGGTGGGCGGCACGCTGCGCGAGCTCGGTGTCGATCCGACGCGCGTTCATTCGGAGCATTTCACGGCCGCGACTGCTGCCGAGACGGATGCGCACGGCGAGCCCGCGGCACAGGTCGCCGAGGGGCTGACCGAGGTGGTCGTGACGATGGACGGCCGGCGACGCACCTTCACGATGCGTACGGGCGAGGAGACGATCCTGGACGCCGCGGCGAACGCAGGCCTCGATCTGCCGTACTCCTGCCGCGCGGGTGTGTGCTCCACGTGCCGCACGCGGCTGGTGAGCGGCGAGGTGGAGATGGCGGAGAACTACGCACTCGAGGACTGGGAGCTCGAGCGCGGCTTCATCCTCGCGTGCCAGTCGCGTGCGAAGACACCTCGCATCGAGCTCGATTACGACGAGAGGTGAGCCATGGACTACCGCACGATCCTCTTCGGGCGCGAGTCGGGTATCGCCCGGCTGACCCTGAACCGCCCGGAGCGCCTCAACAGCTTCACGGTGCAGATGCACGAGGAGGTGCGGGATGCGCTCACACGCGTCCGGAACGATCCCGAGGCACGTGTGCTCGTGCTGACCGGTGCCGGAAGAGGGTTCTGTGCGGGCCAGGATCTCGGCGACCGTGCGGTTGCACCGGGCGGAGAAGGCATCGACCTCGGCGAGTCGATCGAGAAGTACTACAAGCCCCTGGTGCTCGCGCTGCAGGACCTGCCGATGCCGGTAATTGCGGCGGTGAACGGTGTCGCCGCAGGCGCCGGTGCCAACATCGCGCTGGCCTGCGACCTCGTGATCGCCGCGCGCTCGGCGAGCTTCGTTCAGGCCTTCGCGAAGCTGGGGCTCGTACCCGACTCCGGCGGCACCTGGTTCCTGCCGCGCCTCGTGGGTACCGCGCGCGCCCTCGGGCTCGCGCTGCTCGGAGAGAAGCTCACGGCGGAGCAGGCCGAGCAGTGGGGTCTCATCTGGCGCTGCGTGGAGGACGATCAGCTCGTTCCGACCGTCGAGGAGCTCGCGCGCCGCTTCGCGGCTGCGCCGACGCGAGGACTGGCACGAACGAAGCAGGCGATCCGCGAGAGCTGGAGCCGCACGCTCGAGCAGCAGCTCGACGTCGAGCGCGATCTGCAGCGCGAGCTCGGAAGGACGGCCGACTACGCCGAAGGCGTCGCAGCCTTCCTGGAGAAGCGTTCCCCGAACTTCACAGGCCGCTGAGCAGGCGTGAGGAGCACCATGCGCGAAGCCTTCATCTGCGACGGCATACGAACGCCGTTCGGCCGCTACGGAGGCGTGCTCGCTTCCGTGCGGGCGGACGATCTCGCCGCCATTCCGCTGCGTGCGCTCGCCGAACGCAATCGCCGCGTCGACTGGGAGCGGCTCGACGAGGTGTATCTCGGCTGTGCCAATCAGGCAGGAGAGGACAACCGGAACGTCGCACGCATGGCGGTGCTCCTTGCCGGGCTGCCGCAGTCCGTGCCCGCGGCGACCATCAACCGTCTGTGCGGCTCGGGGCTCGATGCCGTGAATCTCGCGGCACGGGCGATCCGCACGGGCGAAGCGGAGCTCGCGATCGCGGGCGGCGTGGAGAGCATGACGCGTGCGCCGTTCGTGCTCGCCAAGGCGGATACGGCCTTTTCTCGCGCCGCGAAGTTCGAGGACACGACGCTCGGCTGGCGTTTCGTCAATCCGCGCCTTCAGGAGCTGATCGGGCTCGATTCCATGGCGCAGACGGCGGAGAACCTCGTCGCCGAGCGCGGCATCTCGCGTGAGGATCAGGACGCGTACGCGCTGCGCAGTCAGCAGCGCTACGCGAAGGCGCGCGCTGCAGGACGCATCGCGCGCGAGATCGTTCCCGTGGAGATCCGCCGCCCGAAACAGGAGCCGACGTTCGTCGCGGAGGACGAGCACCCGCGCCCGGATACGACGCTCGAAGCGCTCGCGCGGCTCAAGGGTGTCGTGAAACCGGACGGATCGGTGACGGCGGGTAACTCATCCGGCATCAACGACGGGAGCGGGGCGCTGCTCGTCGCGAGCGAGGAGGCCGCGCGGCGCCATGGTCTCGAGCCTCGCGCCCGCATCGTTGCGACGGCCACGGCCGGCGTGCCTCCGCGCATCATGGGCATCGGTCCGGTTCCGGCGACGCGCAAGGTGCTCGAGCTCGCGGGGCGACGGCTCGAGGAGATGGACGTCATCGAGATCAACGAAGCGTTCGCGGCCCAGGTGCTCGCGGTGCTGCGCGAGCTGGGGCTGCCGGACGACGCCGAGCACGTGAATCCCAACGGCGGCGCGATCGCGGTCGGGCACCCGCTCGGCGCGAGCGGCGCGCGGCTCGCCATGACCGCAGTCAATCAGCTGCACGAGATTCGCGGCCGCTACGCGCTCTGCGCGATGTGCATCGGTGTCGGGCAGGGCATCGCGATGATTCTCGAACGCGTCTGACGATGCAGCGAAGACGGGAGCATGCTGCCGTGAGCGACGAGGCACGCGTCATGGAGCCGGTGAGACTCGAGCGTCACGGACCGATCGCCGTGATCGTCGTCGATCATCCTCCGGTCAATGCGCTCTCGCATCCCGTGCGGGCGGGGCTCCTCGGTGCGATTCTCGAAGCGGATGCGGATCGCGGGATCGCGGCGATCGTGGTGCATGGCGCGGGAAAGAACTTCATCGCCGGCGCGGACATCCGCGAGCTCGAGCAGACGCCGCGTGCGCCGCTCCTCAACGACGTGCTCATGCGACTCGAGTCGTGCAGCAAGCCCGTCGTCGCGGCACTGCACGGTGCGGTGCTCGGCGGGGGTCTCGAGACGGCGCTCGCCTGCCACTATCGGTGCGCCACACCTGACGCAAGACTGGGCCTGCCGGAGGTGAAGCTGGGGTTGCTGCCGGGTGCCGGCGGTACGCAGCGCCTGCCGCGCCTCATCGGCGCGAAGCGTGCGCTCGAGATGATGGTATCCGGCGAGCCGATCGGCCGCGAGGAGGCGCTCGCCCTCGGCCTCGTGGACCGCCCGCTTCCTGAAGGCGATCCGCTCGCGGGCGCGATGGAGTATGCCCGTGAGCTCGTCGCGCAGGGGGCGCCTCCGCGGCGTGTCAGAGAGAAGCCTCTGCCGGAACCGCTTCCGGACGAGAAATTCTTCGCGGAGTTCCGTCGATCGCTTCCGCGTTCCGCCCGCCGCTCGGCAGCCGTCGACCGTATCGTCCAGTGCGTAGAGGCGGCTCGTTCGCTCGCGTTCGAGGAAGGGCTCGCGCTCTCGCGACAGCTGTTCGAGGAGTGCCGCGCTTCAGATGAATCGGCCGCGCTCCGGCATCTGTTCTTTGCCGAGAGGAGCGCGTCCCGGTCGGGCGGCGGATCACCCCGCGAAGTCCGATCGGTGTGCGTCGTAGGCGCGGGCACCATGGGCTCCGGCATCGCTGCGGCCTGTGCGATGCACGGACTGCAGCTGGCGCTCGTCGATCGGGAGCAGGGCGCGCTGGAGTCGGGCATGGCGCGGCTGCGCTCGGCGGTCGAAAGCGCCGCGAAGCGCGGTCGGCTCGATGAAGGAGGCGCCGCCGCCGTCCTGGAGCGCGTTACGACTGCACGGAATCTCGACGCTGCACGCGATGCGGATCTCGTGATCGAGGCGGTTTACGAGAATCTCGCGCTCAAGCAGGAGGTGTTCCGGCAGCTCGACGGAATCTGCAGGCCGGGTACGGTGCTGGCGACGAACACCTCCACGCTCGACGTGGATGCGATCGCGTCGGCAACGAGGCGTCCGCAGGACGTGCTCGGCATGCACTTCTTCTCGCCGGCACACGTCATGCGATTGCTCGAAATCGTCCGCGGCCGCGCAACGTCGCCCGACTCCCTCGCCACCGCGCTTGCCGTCGGCAAGCGTATCGGAAAGCTCGGCGTCGTCGTCGGCAACTGCTTCGGCTTCGTGGGCAATCGCATGCTGTACGCCTACGGCCGCGAGAATCAGCTCATGATGCTCGAGGGAGTGCCTCCCGAGCGGATCGACGCCGTGCTCGAGGAATGGGGCATGGCGATGGGACCGAACGCGGTCGGCGATCTCGCCGGGCTCGACGTCGGCTACCGGGTACGGCGTGAGCGCCGCGATCTGCCCGACGATCCGCGTTACTTCCGCGTGTTCGACCTGCTCGCCGAGCTCGGCCGCTACGGGCGGAAGACGGGCCGCGGCGTGTATCTCTACGAGGGCGAAAAGCGCGAGCGGCGTCCCGATCCGGAGGTGCGCGAGCTCATCCGGGCGGAAGCCGCGCGGCTCGGCGTCGCTCAGCGTGAGGTGAGCGACGCGGAGATCGTCGAGCGCTGCATCTACGCGCTCATCAACGAAGGCGCGCGGATCCTCGAGGAAGGCATCGCATCCACCGCGGCCGACATCGACGTCATCTGGTGCAACGGGTACGGGTTCCCGCGTACGCGCGGCGGGCCGATGTTCCATGCCGACCGGCTCGGCCTCACGACCGTGCTCGACGGCATCCGCCGCTTCGCGCGGGAGCAGGGCGAACGCTACTGGCAGCCCGCGCCGCTCCTCGTGCGACTCGCCGCCGAAGGAAAGACCTTCGGCGCCTGGCGTCGCGCAGCGGACGCCGCCGATTGAGCGAGGAGACTCAATCCATGCAGCTTCAGAGTTACATTCAGGGACAGTGGCGCGCGGGGAACGGCGAAGGCGTCGCGCTGCGCGATGCGACGACGGGGCAGGTGATCGCCCGGGCGTCGACCGACGGCATCGACTTCCGCGCCGTGCTCGAGCACGCGCGTACCGTGGGCGGACCGGCACTTCGGCGTCTCACGTTCCACGAGCGTGCAGGGCTCCTGCGCCGGCTCGCGAAGCACCTGAGCGAGCGCAAGGAGGATCTGTACGCGCTCTCATACGCCACGGGCGCGACGCGCGGCGATTCGTGGATCGACATCGACGGCGGTATCGGCACGCTGTTCACCTATGCCAGCAAGGGCGTGCGCGAGCTGCCGGACAGCCGCCTGTTCGTCGACGGCGCGGTGGAATCGCTGTCGAAGTCGGGCAGCTTCGTCGGACAGCACATCTGCGTGCCGCTCGAAGGCGCGGCCGTCCACATCAATGCCTTCAACTTCCCCGTCTGGGGCATGCTGGAGAAGCTCGCGCCGACGCTGCTCGCCGGCGTGCCGGCGATCGTCAAGCCGGCGACTGCGACCGCCTATCTCGCCGAGCGCGCTTTCCGGCTCATCATCGAGTCGGGAATCCTGCCGGAAGGCGCCGTGCAGCTCATCTGCGGCGGAAGCGGCGATCTGCTCGATCACCTGCGCAGTCAGGACGTGGTCGCGTTCACGGGTTCCGCGCGCACGGCACGGAGCCTGCGCAGCCGACCGGCGATCGTCGAGCATGCCGTCCGTTTCACTGCGGAAACGGATTCGCTCAATGCCTGCATTCTCGGCCCCGACGCGAAGCCCGGCACGCCGGAGTTCGATCTCTTCGTGCGCGAGGTCGTGCGCGAGATGACGGTGAAGGCCGGGCAGAAGTGCACGGCGATCCGCCGTGCGATCGTGCCTGGCGACTGTGCCGCGCAGGTGGTCGATGCCCTGCGGACGCAGCTCGAGCGGATCGTCGTCGGAGATCCGCGCCTCGAGCAGGTGAAGATGGGACCGGTCGCGTCTCTTGGCCAGAGGCGCGAGGTCATGGAGCAGCTCGCACGTCTTGCGCGCGAAGCGGAGATCGTTCACGGCGGCAATCCTGCGGCGTTCTCACCGGTCGGCGCCGATGCGGAACGCGGAGCGTTCGTTCCGCCGACCCTGCTCTGGTGCAGAGATCCGAGAGCCGCACACGCGGTGCACGAGGTCGAAGCTTTCGGGCCCGTGAGCACCGTCGTGCCCTATGGCGATCTCGACGAAGCCATCGCGCTCGCGCGGCGCGGCGAAGGCAGCCTGGTAGGTTCGGTGTTCACCGCGGACAGCGCGGTGGCGGCGCGCCTGGTGCTCGGTCTCTCGCCCTGGCACGGTCGCGTGCTCGTCGTCGATCGCCACTGCGCGAAGGAGTCGACGGGTCACGGCTCGCCGCTGCCGCATCTGGTGCACGGCGGTCCCGGTCGCGCCGGAGGAGGCGAGGAGCTCGGAGGCATTCGCGGCGTGCTGCACTACATGCAGCGCACGGCGGTGCAGGGGAGCCCTGCCACCATCACTGCAGTGACGGGCCGCTGGGTGCGCGGTGCGCCCGAGCTCGATCCCGGTGCGCATCCATTCCGCAAGCCCTTCGGCGAGCTGCGCGTGGGCGACACGCTGTGGAGCAGCGAACGCGAGATCACGATCGAAGACATCGAGCGTTTCGCCGAGCTCACCGGCGACCGCTTCTATGCCCACATGGACGAGGAGCAGGCGCGGCGCAATCCGCTGTTCGGCGGCCGCGTGGCACATGGCTATTTCCTCGTTTCCGCCGCGGCGGGTCTCTTCGTCGATCCTGCATACGGTCCCGTGCTCGCGAACTACGGGATCGACGGTCTGCGCTTCCTCAAGCCCGTGAAGCCCGGCGATCGCATCCGCGTGCGGCTCACGTGCAAGGAGAAGACGCTGCGGCGTGAGAAGGGCTACGGCGAAGTGCGCTGGGACGCGGAGATCCGCAACCAGCTCGACGAATGCGTGGCGACCTACGACGTGCTGACGATGGTGAGCGAGAAGGCGATTCCCGATGCGCAGGACTGAAACGGCACGGCGCGTCGTCGCATCCCGCTACGCCAAGCGGTTTCCGGCTCTCGAATTCCGCTCGCCCGAGGACGCGATCCTCGAGGTCGTGATCTCGCGCCCCGAGCGGCGCAACGCCGCCGACGAAGCCATGCATCGCGAGCTCGCGCTCGTGTGGCGGGAGATCGACGCGGACCCTGCAGTGCGCGCGGTCCTGGTGCGAGGCGCCGGCGAGCATTTCTCGGCAGGCGGCGACTTCGAGATGATCGAACGCATGATCGTGGACGAGGCCACGCTCGTTCGCGTGTGGAAGGACGCGAGCGATCTCGTCTACAACCTGGTCGACTGCTCGAAGCCCGTCGTCTCCGCCATTCGCGGCAGCGCCGTAGGCGCCGGGCTCGCGGTGGCGCTGCTCGCCGATATCGCGATCGCAGGGCGCAGCGCTCGGCTCATCGACGGTCATACGCGGCTCGGCGTGGCGGCGGGAGATCACGCGGTGCTGATCTGGCCGCTGCTCTGCGGTCTCGCGCGCGCACGCTACCACCTGCTGCTCAACGAGCCGGTCACGGGAGAGCTCGCCGAGCGCATCGGGCTCGTGGCAATGTGCGTCGACGACGACGACGTGTATCCGACCGCGCTCGATGTCGCGCGCCGTCTCGCGGCAGGTTCGGCCAGTGCCGTGCAGTGGACGAAGCGTGCGCTCAACGGCTGGCTGCGAGTTGCGGGCCCGCACTTCGATACCTCGCTCGCGCTCGAATTCCTCGGCTTCCGCCTGGCCGACGCCCGGGAAGGGCTCGCGGCGGTCCGGGCCCGCAGGCCGCCGCGCTTCACCGGTGCACCGGCGGGCACGCCACGTGCAATGCGAACGAAGCGCGTCAGTGCACGCCGCGAGAGAGCCTGAACGGTGACGCTCGAAGAGAAGATCCGCGCGGGACGCTTCGTCGTGACGACGGAGCTCACGCCGCCGAAGGGCACCGATCTCGGTGAGCTGCTCTCGCGCGCCGAGAGCCTGCGCGGACACGTCGATGCCATCAACCTGACGGACTCGCCGCGTGCGCGCATGACCGTCGAGCCCAAGTCGGTCGGGAGGCTCCTCCTCGAGCGGGGCATCGAGCCGATCGTGCAGATCACGGCCCGCGACCGGAACCGCATCGCGATCCAGGCGGACATCCTGGGCGCATCGGTTCTCGGCATCCGCAATCTGGTGTTCATGGGCGGTGATCCGCCGCAGAAGGGCGACCACCCCGACGCCAGGGGTGTCTTCGACCTGACGGCTGCCGGGATGCTCGAAGCCGCGCGGGGACTGATGCAGGGGCACGACCTGGCGGGCAATCCCCTGAGGGGTGCTCCCGAGCTCTTCCTCGGTGCGACGGCCAATCCGGGCGCAGCCGACCTGGCGGCGGAAGTGGAGAACACCCGCCGCAAGATCGAAGCCGGCGCGCAGTTCCTTCAGACGCAGGCGATCTACGAGGCATCCCCGCTCGAGCGCTTCCTCGAGGCGCTGCGCGCGGACGGCGTGGCCGTGCTCGCGGGCGTCATCCCTCTCAAGTCCGCAAAGATGGCCGCCTGGCTCAATGCCAACGTGCCGGGCGTGCACGTGCCGGAGGCGCTCTTTACGGAGATGCAGACCGCGGCGGATGAAGGGCAGGAGGCCGCCCGGGGAATCGAGATCGCCGCGCGCATCGTGCGCACCGTCCGGCCGCTCTGTGCGGGCGTGCATCTGATGACGCTCGGCTGGGAAGAGCACATTCCGCAGATCCTGCGCTCTGCCGGTATCCTTTCTTCGAGCGCGGGTTCGTTGTAAAAACACGCTCTTTTCCCGGCCGCGCGGAGCGCACGGCCGCAACCGGGACGGAGGCCCCATGAACCGACCGATATTCGCCTTGCTTGCGCTTTTCGCCAGCGCTCAGCTGCTGGCGGCGGACACCTACGTCATCGATTCGCGCCATACGTGGCCCGTGTTCGAGGTGAACCACCTCGGTTTCTCGACGCAGCGCGGCCGCTTCAACAGGACGAGCGGGAAGATCGTCGTGGATGTGCCGGCCCGCAAGGGCAGCATCGAGGTCGAGATCGACGCCGCATCGATCGACATGGGCCTGGACGACTGGGACGAGCACATGAAGTCGCCGGACTACTTCAACGTCGCGAAGTATCCGACGATCACCTTCAAGTCCGACCGGCTGCTGTTCGAAGGCGAGAAGCTCGTCGGCGCCGAAGGCACTCTGACGCTCCTCGGTGTCAGCCGGCCGGTGAAGCTCAGCGTCGAGAACTTCCGGTGCGGGACGAATCCGATGAACAAGCGGCAGGTGTGCGGAGCGGACGTGAGCGCCACCATCCGGCGTTCCGAGTTCGGCATGAAGACCGGGCTTCCAGCCGTGGGCGATGAAGTGCGGATCCTGATCCCGGTCGAGGCCTTCAGGGAATGACGCAGGAGATCGCGCACGACGCGCTCGTTCTCGTCCCCGGACTGCTTTGCGACGAGACGGTCTGGATCCCGCAGCGGGAGGCTTTCCGGAACTTCCTCGAGGTGCAGATCGCTGACCACGGGCGGATCGATTCGCTCGGGGGAATGGCGGAGGCGATTCTCGACCGTGCGCCTCCGCGCTTTGCGCTGGCCGGTCACTCGATGGGTGGGCGCGTGGCGCTCGAGGTCGTGCGCCGCGCGCCGGAGCGGGTGAGCGCGCTCGCTCTCCTCGACACGGGCCATCGCGGACTGCCTGCCGGTGAGGCAGGCGAGCGCGAGCGTGCCGGCCGCATGCGCCTTCTCGAGATGGCGCGCCGCGAGGGCATGCGCGCCATGGGGTGGCAGTGGCTCCAGGGCATGATCCACCCGAGCCGCCTCCAGGACCGCGCGCTGATCGATCCGATCCTCGACATGATCGCGCGCAAGACGCCCGAGATCTTCGAGGCGCAGATCCGGGCGCTGCTCGGGCGGCCCGATGCGGTGTCACTGCTGCCGCAGATCCGCTGTCCGACGCTGGTGCTGTGCGGACGCGAGGACGCCTGGTCGCCGTACGCGCAGCACCGGGAGATCGCCGGTCTCATTCCGGGAAGCACGCTGGTCGCGATCCCGGACTGCGGTCACATGTGCACGCTGGAGCGGCCCGAGGCCGTCAACGAGGCCCTGCTGCGCTGGCTCGGCGCAGGCACGACGGCACAATGAGCGGGCAAGACGAGTGCATTCGAGCTCGAGAGGAACGTCATGAGCGGAGAGATCACCCTGCGGCGCATCGCGATCATCGGCTTCGGTGAGGCAGGCGGCATCTTCGGCGAGGACCTCGCGAAGCAGGGCGTCGAGGTCACGACCTACGACATCCTCCTCGATTCGCAGGCGTCGCGCCCCGCGATGCTCGCGAAGGCGGAGCGTGCGGGCGTCCGTGCGAAGGATTCACTCGCCGCTGCGATCGAGGGCGCGGATCTCGTGCTCTCGGCGGTGACCGCGCAGTCCGCGGCGGATGTCGCGCGAGCGGCAGGACCGCTCATGCGCAAGGGTCAGATCTATCTCGACATCAACTCCGTCGCTCCGGCGACCAAGCGAGCGAACGCGGAGGCCGTGGAGGCGGGCGGAGCCGACTATGTGGAGTCCGCCGTGATGGCGCCGGTGCCGCCGCACAGAATCGCCGTGCCGATGCTGTTCGGCGGCGCGAAAGCCGAACCGCTCGCCGCGGCGCTGCGTGCGCTCGGCATGAATGCCACGGCCGTGAGCGACCGCATCGGCGTCGCCTCGGCCATCAAGATGTGCCGCAGCATCGTCATCAAGGGACTCGAAGCGCTCACACTCGAGTCGATGTTCGCCGCACGCCGCTTCGGTGCGGAGAAAGAGGTGCTCGCCTCGCTTCAGAAGACCTTTCCGCACATGGGCTGGGAGGCGCAGCTCCCGGACTATCTCATCAGCCGCGTGGCGGAGCACGGACGGCGGCGCGCCGCCGAGATGCGGGAAGTGGCCCGGACGCTGGCCGACATCGGCCTCGATCCCGTGATGGCGAGCGCCACGGCGGTCCGCCACGATCGTCTGATCGACGAGATGGCGGAGCACGGGATCTCGTACCGGCAGGACGAGCCCTTCTCCTGGCGCAGCCTTGCCGACGCGCTCTCAGGGAATCAGTAGCGCTCGGCGAGCCCGGTCGACTTCACGCCCGCGCTGCCCACGTCGTCGGTGTAGTGCCGGTCTTCAGGGCCCTCCCAGGGCCAGTGCGGTGCCGTGAAGTGCAGGCTGATGAAGAACGGCCGCGCGGAATCGGCGAAATGAGCGATGTCCTCGATCGCGCGCGTCGCGAGGATATCCGGCAGACAACCGTCGCGCGTGACCGGCACTTCGCCGTCACGCAGATCGGACTTGCCGGTCGGCGGCACACGAAACTCGTGCGTGAAGCAGTCCGCGCCTGCGCCGAGGATACCGAAGAAGCGCTCGTACCCGTGGCGCAGTGGCCCGTGCTCGGGACTGTTCCCGAGATGCCACTTGCCGACGAGCGAGGTGCCGTAGCCGAGATCGCGCAGGAGCGACGGAAGCGTGGGGTGTCCCTGAGGGATCCCGAGGCTGCCTCCCGAGACACCCAGGGGGCTCGTGCAGCTCCACCGGGAGCCGGTACTGGTACCGCCCGGTGATCAATGCGCATCGCGTGGCCGAGCACACGGGGGAGTTCGAATAGCCGTGCGTGAGCATCACGCCTTCGCGCGCGAGACGATCGATGTGCGGAGTCTCGTAGTCGCGACGGCCGTAGGGGTTACGCACGCGCAACGGCGAGGTCCATTCCGGCGCTCAAGAGCTCGATGCGCGCGTCCCGCGCCGGCGTCCGCTGCCGGCAGCGACGGGGCCGACGATCGCGCGCAGCAGCACGGGCCCCAGCACCGAGAGTCCCGTCAGGATGCCGGCGAAGGGCACGAGCGTTCCGTCGTGCAGGGCGCCGAGCAGCGCGCCTCCCGCGGTCGCGATCACGAAGGCGAGAGAGCCGCTCAATGCCGCCGCCGCTCCTGCGCGCTCGCCATGCTGGGCAAGTGCTTCGGCCATCGCGTTGGGACGCACGAAGGCGAGTCCGAAGAGAAAGCAGAAGAGCGGCACGACGATGATCGCGACGTTGCGCACGGAGAGCAGCGCCGAAAGCAGGAGCACGAGCGCGAAGAGCAGGCAGGCCCGGTTCGCGTAGCGCAGCAGCGCATCGGTCGTGAAGTGCACGAGGAGCCGTGCGTTGACCTGCGCGCCGAAGATGAACCCTGCCGCGTTCAGCGCGAACAGCCAGCTGAATCCGGTCGGGGAAACCTCGAGGTATTCGAGAAAGATGAAGGGCGCGCCCGTGATGTAGACCAGGAGACCTGCATTCGCAAGCGCACCGAGGAGCGTGTAGCCGAGGAAGCGCCGCTCGGAGAGGAGGTGCGCATACACTCGCAGCACATCGCCGAGCCGGAACCGGCCGCCGGCGGTTCTGCTGCGCGTCTCCGGCAGTCCGAGCGATACGGCGACGAGGCAGGCGGCGCCGAAGAACGCGAGGAACCAGAAGATCGCACGCCAGCCGAGTGTGCCGAGCACGAACGTGCCTGCGAAGGGCGCAACGATGGGCGCGACGCCCATGACGAGAATCATCCGCGAGAACACACGCGCGACGTCGCGCGCCTCGAAGAGGTCGCGCACCATGGCGAGCGCGATCACCATGCCGGCGCAGCTCCCGAGCGCCTGCACGAAGCGCAGCACGAGCATCGCTTCCACGTCCGGCGCGAGCGCGCAGCCGATGGAGGCGAGCACGTAGATCACGAGCCCGATGCGCAGCGGGGGGATGCGACCGTAGCGATCCGCCAGCGGACCGTAGAAGAGCTGGCCGATGCCGAGGCCGATGAAGAATGCCGGAAGAGTGAGCTGCACCCTGCCGAGATCCGCGTCGAGGTCGCGGGCGATGTCCGCGAAGCCCGGCAGGTACATGTCGATCGACAGCGGCCCGAACGCCGCGAGCGCTCCCAGGATCAGGATCAGACGGGCGTACTGCGACCGCGAGAGGGTCGGGGACGCGCCTTCCGTGCGCGGTGTCATGGTCGCGTGCGGAAGGTGAGAGACCTGTTTCTTGTTTCCTTTTCTATCAACAACTTATGAATTATTCTTGCCGGTGATTCTCAGTGTGTTGCCTGCGCGTTCTCGCCGCCTGCGCCGCAGAAGAAGAGCTGCGCCGGCAGGATGTTGAGCGGCTCGAAGCCGCGCTCCACCGTGCGGAAGAAGCGCTTCAGGTCCGGAAGCACGCGCGAGGAGAACTGATAGAGCAGGAAGCGGCCGTCCGGCGCGAGCACCGACCGCGTGGTGCGCAGGATGCGCTCGCGCACGTCGCGCGGCATGGTGCTGAACGGCACGCCCGAGATCACGTAATCGGCCTTCTCGATGCCGAGCTGCCTGAGGATCTGATCCGTATTGGCGGCCGAGTCGTGCGCGACGTGCAGTCGCGGATCGCGGAAGGTGCTGCGCAGGAAGCGCACGAAGTCCTCGTTGGTCTCGATCGCGACGAGCGTCGCATCGGGGCGCATGCGGCGCAGGATCTCCGCCGTGATGTTACCGATGCCCGGACCGTATTCGACGACCACGCGCGCGCGGTTCCAGTCGACGGGCTCGAGCAGCCCCTTCACCAGGAAGCGGGAGCTCGGAATGATGGAGCCCAGCATCCTGGGATGGCGCACGAAGTTGCGGGCGAACAGCAGGACTTCCTCGGCACGCCTTACAGCATTGTTCGGCACGAATCGATCCTCGCTCGGGATCTGAGTCGAAACTCTCCACATGCGATGCGGGTTCCCTCTGCGCCGTCACTCAAGCGACGCAATCATGAACGCCTCCCGATGACGAGTCCAACGGCCATCACCTGCACACACCCGCAGTGCGGCGATGCGGGCGGCACACGCCTGTCGGTCCCGGGCGACGATTTCACCACAACGGAATCCCGGCTCTAAGCTTGACCGCGTCCGTCGATGATCGCACGACTTCGACCCGTCCGCTGCAGTGAACATGCGGACGGCGACGGAACGCGTTCGAGTCCGAGCGGAAGAAGGAGGATATGGATGAACAAGGCGCTGATGACGGGCCTGGTGATCGGATCCGTGGTAACCGTGACGGGCGGAGCCGTGGCGGGACTGAAGCTGCTGGACCGCGGGCCCGCGTACGCCGAGGTGCTGAGCGTGACCCCCGTGACGCGCACCGTGCAGACGCCCCGGCAGGAATGCCGCGACGAGGCCGTCGTGCAGCCGGCGCCGACCCGCGATCCCAACCGGGTGACCGGCACGGTGGTCGGTGCGGTCGTGGGCGGCGTGCTGGGCAATCAGATCGGCGATGGCAGCGGCCGGAAGATCGCGACGATCGCGGGCGCCGCAGCAGGCGGCTATGCAGGCAACCGCATCCAGAAGCGCATCCAGGACAACCGCGTTCAGACGACGACGGAAAGACGCTGCACTACGGTATACGACTCGCACGAAGAACCGGCCGGCTTCGACGTGCATTACCGGATCGGAGACATCGAGGGACGCGTGCGCATGGATCGGCATCCGGGCGAGCGTATCCCCGTGCGGGACGGTCAGCTCGTGCTCGACGAGCCCGGCACCGAAGGCTGAGCGGGCTCGGCGGTCTTCATTCGCCGGTGCGCAGCCGGTACCCGACACCGCTCACTGTCTCGATGAGGCGCGGCGCATCGCCGTCGTCACCGAGCTTCTGGCGCAGCCGGTGCACGAGCTGCTTGAGGAGCTGGCGGTCGCCGCCGCCCTTGTGACCCCACACGTGCATGAGCAGCCGATCGGTCTGAACGGGCTGATCGGCGTTCGCCAGGAGGAGCTGCATGAGGCGCATCTCGAGCCGCGTCAGGCGCAGCGTGACGTCCGGCTCGATGCGCAGCTCCAGTGACTCCGGGTCGAGCTGAATCCGTCCGACGCGCGTGCGGCTGTCCACCGTGCCGCCGGCGCGGCGCAGCAGCGCACGCACGCGTGCCACGAGCGTGCGGGGGCTGAAGGGCTTGGTGAGATAGTCGTCGGCTCCGAGCTCGAGCGCACGCACGACGTCGTCCTCCTCTCCGCGCACCGTCAGCATCATGATCGGTATCGACGAGCGACGGCGGATCTCGGCGCACAGGTCGAAGCCCGAACCGCCCGGCAGATTGATGTCGAGCAGGGCGAGCTGGGGCTGCTCCTGCGTGAAGGTGGCGAGCCCGGTACCGTAGCTGATTCCCTCGACCACCACGAAGCCGGCCTGCCGGAGGGCGAAGCCCGTCACCGCACGCAGGTCCGCGTCGTCGTCGACCAGCAGCAGCTTCATGCCGGCTCTCCGACAGGCGCGAGCGGCAGGCTCACCCAGAAGCGCGTGCAGCGGTCCTCGACGCGCTCGACGCCCACGTGGCCGCCGTGCCGCTCGATGATGGACTTGACGATCCAGAGACCGAGCCCGAGGCCCGGCGCATCCGGCTCCGCATCGCTGCCGCGACGGAAGCGATCGAACAGCGTGGTCGAGTCGTGCTCCTCGACGCCCGGTCCCTCGTCCTCGACCCACAGCCGCGCGTGACCGTCACGCAGCTCGCCGCCGATGCGGATCTCTCCGCTCTCGGGTGCGAACTTGACCGCGTTGGAAAGAAGATTCACGAAGACCTGAGTGAGACGCTGAGAGTCGCCGATGATCTCGGGCATGTCCTCCGGCAATCGTACCTCGAGCTTCTGACCGCGCTGCGCAAGGAGCGGTGCGACGAGCTCCGCGGCCTCCGAGACGACGTCGTCGAGTGCGACGCGCTGCCGGCGGATGGTGAGTTGCCCGGACTCGATGCGTACGCTCTCGAGCAGATTGTCGATGAGTCTCATGAGGCGCAGCGCGCCCCGTGAGAAGCTTTCGAACAGCGTGCGCTGCTCGGCCTCGGTGAGCTTTCCCAGTCCGTCGCGCAGCAGCTCGAGCGAGGCGAGCTGCGCCGCGACGGGCGTGCGGAACTCGTGCGAGATGTGGGCGAGCACGCTGTCGCGCGCGCGCCGTGCGGCTTCGAGATCGGTCTCGTCGCGGATGACCTGCACCTGCTGGCCGTCGACCGGCGCCGCGCTGACGATCACCGTCGAACGGGTGCGACCGTCCGGCAGACACAGCCTCTCCGCCGCCTGGGCACGGCCGCGCTTGCGCGCGATGAGGATGGGGCAGTTCCGGGTGCAGGGCCGCTCGCCGTCGACGGCATGCGGATTGAGCACGTCGCCGCAGAAGCGCCCGAGAAGCTCGTCCTCCGAGCGGCCGAGGAGCCGCGCAGCCTGAGGGTTCACGTAGCGGATGCGGCGCTCGGAATCCACCGCATACACGCCTTCGACGATACCGCCGAGGACCGCCTGGGCCTCGGCCTCGCGGTGGCGCAGCGCCGTGGTCAGCTCGACGAGATTACGCTGCATCTCGTCCATCGTCGCGGCGAGCTCACCGAGCTGCTTCGGCGCGACGGGCGGGATGGAGACCGCGAAGTCGCCCTGACCGATACGCACGGCCGCATCGCGGAGCTGAGTGATCGGCCGCGCGATCCAGCGGCCGTAGAGCATGCCGGCGAGTCCCGCGAGCGCAGCGACGATGATCGCGATCCAGACGAGCTGCCGCGTGACGTCCGCCACGATGCGGTCGAATTCCGCCGCGTCCAGCGACACGTCCATGAGCCCCACCAGCTCACCGGTGCTCGCAGAAACCAGCACTGATGCCACGTAGGCATCGGGTTTCGTGAGCCGGCGCGCGGCCGAGCGGCCATCCGACAGCGCCTCGGAGTGAAGCAGGGTCAGGGGATCTTCGCTGGCCGGGACATAGGTCGCGTAATTCACCATGGAGACCCGTGCACCGACCTGCTCACCGATGTCCGCGAGCAGCCTGCGGTCGGCGCGCACGGCCGTCACCGCACGCATGCGGCTGTGCCCGGGAATCTCCACGGCGGCGCCGAATATCGGCGGCTCACCGCCTGCGGGCGCCAGCATGAAGCGCTCGCCCTGCTCGTTGATCGCGCGCGTGACCTGAGCCCATGGCACCGGATCGCCTACGGCGGCGACGACGCCTTCGGGGCCGAGCACCGCGCAGGTGTCGAGCCGGCTCGAGGTGCAGAAGCGCCGCAGGAACGTCTGCAGGGAGGCATCGCGCTGGTCGGCGAGCAGCCGCTGGAGGGTGGGGCGCTCCGACAGCACGCGCGCCGAGGCGAGCGCGTCCTCGCCGGCACGCCGCAGCGCCTCGCGTGCGGAGGCACCGGCGAGCTGTGCCCGGGTGATACCTTCCTGCCTCACGAGCGCATCGAGGATCTGCACGCAGACGAACGCCATCGCGGCGATGGCTGCCGCGGTGACGATCACGCTCCCGGCGCCCAGCCAGGCGCCGAGGCCTATGGAGCGGAGTCGGTTCAATCGCTGTTCGAGCACGAGCCGCGAGGATGGTTCAGCGGCGATATCCCGAGCGTAGCTCGATTGCGGTCTTGATCACCAGCGTCAGGAGGGCGAGCAGGCTCAGGAGCGAGGCGACCGCGAACGCGCCGACGAAGTCGTACTCGTTGTACAGGATCTCCACGTGCAGCGGCATGGTCGTGGTGAGGCCACGGATGTGGCCGGAGACGACCGACACCGCGCCGAATTCGCCCATCGCCCGAGCGTTGCACAGGATGACGCCGTAGATCACGCCCCAGCGGATCTTGGGCAGCGTGACTCTGAAGAACGTCATCCAGGGGCCGGCACCGAGCGAGATCGCCGCTTCTTCCTCCTCGGCGCCCAGTATCTGGAGCAGCGGAATGAGCTCGCGCGCCACGTAGGGGAATGTCACGAACAGCGTGGCGAGGATGATCCCGGGCAGCGCGAACACGATGGAAATGTCGTGCTCCTGCAGCCAGACGCCGAACCACCCCTGCGCGCCGAAGAGCAGCACGTACACGAGACCGGAGATAACGGGCGAGACGGCGAAGGGCAGCTCGATGAGCGTCGTCAGCACGCTCTTGCCCCGGAACTCGAAGCGGGCGATCGCGTACGCAGCGGCGATGCCGAATATCGTGTTGAGAGGCACGACGATCAGCGCCGTGATGAGCGTGAGGCGGATCGCGGCGTGCGTATCGGAGGATCCGAACGCCTCGAAGTAGGCCTCCCATCCCTTTGCCAGGGCCTGCGCGAAGACCGCGCAGAGCGGCACCACGAGCAGGCACGCCGCGAAGGCCGTCGCGACGGCGATGATCGCCGCGCGGCCGAGCCGCGCGCGCCACGTGTGCGCGCCCGGGCGGTCGATCTCGCGGGGTTTGCCGACGGCCATGCTCAGCGCCTCCTTCCCGAACGTCTGCGCTGCCACGCCTGGAGCAGGTTGATGAGCAGCAGCAGGAAGAACGAGATCACCAGCATGCCGAAGCCGATCACTGACGCGGCCCGGTAGTCGTACTGCTCCAGAGAGATCACGATGAGGAGCGGAGTGATCTCGGTCTTCATCGGCAGATTGCCCGCGATGAAGATCACCGAACCGTATTCGCCGACGGCACGCCCGAACGCGAGGGCGAACCCCGTCGCCCACGCCGGCAGCACCGCGGGAAGAATGACACGTCTGAACGTGTAGAAGCGTGACGCGCCGAGGGATTCCGCGGCGTCTTCGACTTCGGGCGGAACGGCGAGCAGCGCCGGCTGCAGCGTGCGCACCACGAACGGCAGGCCGATCAGTGTCAGCGCGACGGTCACACCGACCCAGGTGTAGGCCACCTTGAAGCCGAGCGGCTCGAGCCAGCGGCCGATCCAGCCGTTGCCCGAGAACACCGTCGCGAGCGCGATGCCCGAGACGGCGGTCGGCATCGCGAAAGGCAGATCGACCAGCGCATCGAGCAGGCGCCGGCCCGGGAACTCGTAGCGGGTGAGGCTCCACGCGAGCAGGAGACCGAACACCGCGTTGATCGACGCCGCGAGGAGAGAGGCCCCGAACGACAGCCGGAACGAGGCGAGCACGCGCGGCTGCGTGAGGATGCGCCAGATGTCCGCGAACGAGGCGCCCAGCGCGTGCAGCGTGAGCGCCGCGAGCGGAATCAGCACGATCAGCGCCAGATAGACCAGCGAGAAGCCGAACGTGAGCCCGAATCCCGGGAGGATCGAATCCTCCCGGAACCGGAACTCCGCGATGCGTGGGGCTGCGATCGAGGCCATCGACGGCGACTGTCCTCTAGAACCCGACCGCGATCCGGGTCAGGATGACCTTCTCGTCGGGCCGGTCGCCACCGAGCGGCGCGCCGCCGTCGAAGCTCGTCTGCTCGTAGTTGATCGCCCACTTGAGGTTGGCGTTCAGATACCAGTTCACTCCGACGCCCCACGCCTGCGCCTTTCGCACCGAGACGGCGGGATCCGCGAAGGAGTCCGCTCCGCCCGCGAACGCCTCGTCGCCGATCTCGAGCTGGTTGTAACGCACGGCGATCTCGACCGCGCCGGTTCCACCGCCGTCGACGGTGAACGGGCGGCTCGGCCTCGGGCGCCGGTAGCCGTTCGCCTCGCCGGTCACGATCCAGCTCGCCGTGAGCTGCCAGGCCTCGATGTCGACGCTGTCACTGCGCAGCCCGGTCGCCGTCGCGCGCGACACGTCCTGCGAGACCTGCGCGTACTCGCCGATCAGGCCGAAGGGACCGCGGTAATAGTGGAACTGCGGCGACCAGCGCAGCCGCTCGCCGTCGGCGAACGTGCCGTTGGCGCCGGTGCGCCAGCGGAAGATGGTCTGCTGGCCGCCGGAACGGTACGACCCGAGCAGCGGACGATCGGTGGTGCCCGTGCTGTCGACGTAGGTCCCGCCGATGCCGAAGCCGAGGCCCGCGAGCACGTGATCCTTGTTCGTCGCGAAGGGCTGCACGAAGACCCGCGCCGCGATGTCCTTGTCGTTGTCGGCATCGGAATCGGAGCTGGAGTCGCTGCTGCCGCCGTCGGGCACGCCGTTGAACAGGCCGATCGCATAGCTGACGCGCCGGCCGGCGAGGTCGCCCGAGAGCTGCACGCCCAGGTCGCGGTTCGGCACCAGGCCCGTCACCAGCGACCGCTCGATGAAGCGCATGTCGTCGGCGGACTGCAGGCGCTCGAGTCCCACGGGTGCCTTGAACTTGCCGACCTGCACGCGCGCCGCGTCACTGAAGCGGGCCGCGACATACGCGTCCTGCAGCACGGTGCGGCCGCCGGCGAAGTCCGGCGTGATGCGGAAGTCGAAACGATTGGCGAAGGTGCCTTCGATGGTCGGACGGACGCGACGCAGGAGCCACGTGTCCGATCCGTCGGGAGCGGCGTCGTCCTGGAAGAAGCGGCCGTCGAAATGCACCAGCGGACGGAGCTTGATGACGTTGGCTCCGTCGGCCGTGCCGAACGAGAAGCCGCCCGAGTCCGCCTTGACCGTGAAGCTCTGTCCCGCGTCGGACGACTGCGCCGCCGCGAGCGGCGCAGTCGCGAGGAGCGCGGCGAGAACCGCGTATCGAATGGTGGTGTTCTTCATGTTGGTTGTCGCGAGTGTGTCGTTGGGTTCCCGTCTCAGCGCGTGGCGTCCGCCTGGGTGTAGATCTGATCGAAGATGCCGCCGTCCTCGAAGTGCTCGGGCTGCGCCTTCTTCCAGCCGCCGAAGACCTCGTCGATGGTGAAGAGCTCGAGCTTCGGGAACTGCTTCGAGTACTTCGCGAGGACCTTCTCGTCGCGCGGACGGTAGTAGTTCTTCGCCGCGATCTCCTGGCCGGTCTCGCTGTAGAGGTACTGCAGGTAGGCTTCCGCCACCTGCCGCGTCTTCTTGCGGTCGACGACGGTGTCGACCACCGCGACGGTCGGCTCGGCGAGGATGCTCACCGAGGGGTAGACGATCTCCACCTTGTCCGGACCGATTTCCTCGATCGCCAGGATCGCCTCGTTCTCCCAGGCGATCAGCACGTCGCCGAGTCCGCGCTGCACGAAGGTGTTGGTCGAGCCGCGCGCGCCCGTATCGAGCACGGGCACGTTGCGGAAGATGCGCGCCACGAAGTCCCTCGCGGCCTTCTGGGCAGCCTGTACCTTCGCCGCCTGCGAAGGATCCTTCAGCGCGTCGAAGCTGCCGCCCAGCTGTCTCCGCAGCTCGTAGCCCCAGGCCGCGAGGTAGTTCCAGCGCGCACCGCCGGAGGTCTTCGGATTCGGCGTGATGACGCCGATGCCCGGGCGCGCGAGGTCGGGCCAGTCGCGGATGTTCTTCGGATTGCCCTTGCGCACCAGGAACACGATCGTCGACGTGTACGGCGCGCTGTTGTGCGGCAGGCGCTTCTGCCAGTCTGCGGCGAGGCGCTTGCCGTGCAGATGGATCGCGTCGACGTCGTAGGCGAGGGCGAGCGTCACGACGTCGGCGTCGAGGCCGTCGATCACCGAGCGCGCCTGCTTGCCCGAGCCGCCATGCGATTGGCGGATGGTGACGTCCTGACCGGTCTTCTGCTTCCAGTACTTGACGAAGCTCTCGTTGAACTCGCGATAGAGCTCCCGGGTCGGGTCGTACGAGACGTTGAGCAGCTCGACCTTGCCGGACGCACCCGCCGCGAAGGGAGAGGCCGCCGTGATGCCGGCCGCAACCATGCCGACGAGCCATTGCCGTCGGCCGAAAAGCATGGAACTGCGCTTCATGTGGAACTCCAGACAGAGGTTCGGGGTTCTTGTTCGTGAGACGTGTGTGCCGGCCGCTGCCGGTCTTCGACGGCGACGAGCACGGGACAGCGGCTGTCGGCCGTGAACAGCACCGAGAAGTGCTCGGCGAGCAGGTTCTGCAGCTCGGACGGTGAGGCGTCCGAGCCCACCACGACCAGCGCGCACTCGCCGCGGGTGTCGAGCTCGCGCGTGAAACCGGAGAGCTCACCGATGTGCACGTCGGTGCGCACGTCGAGCCCGTGCGCCGCCTGCAGGGCGGCCCGGGTATCGAGCATCCGCCGGAACGCGGCGGCCCGTTCGGCACGGCTCGCACCGCGCGCCTGCAAGCACACCAGAGTCGCCTCGACGTGCAGATGGCGCATGACACTCGCGAGGAGGCCCAGCGTGGAGCTGCGCGCGGCATCGCTCAGGCAGTGAACGAGCACGCGCTCGGGCAATCCTGCGGCCGCCGGGATGCAGAGGATCCTGCGCGCGCCCGCCGCAGCGAGACGCGCGACGTCGGCGATGGCCCCGGGACCGCTCGCCACGACGACGACCCCCGCATGGTGTACGCGCGGAGGCTCGGTGTTCGCCGCGAAATCGCCCTCGAGAACCGTCACGCGTGCGCGCATGCTGCGCGTGAGCTGCTGCATCAGCGGCGCCTCGAGGAGCGCTGTGCGGCTATCGGCGGAGCGGGCGGCGACGACGAAGCTGGAAATCGGCGTGGGCAGCACGTGGGCCCGCCGCACGCCGAGCGACACGTTCTGACCCGGCGCGAGGCGCAGACCGAGGCGCTCGCCGGCATGACGCGTGATCTCCATGACCGGACGCTCGTTCGCCTGGCGCTCGTCGGTCGCCGCGGACCGCACGCCCGTGTCGCGCGCGAGCTGGACGACCACGCGCTCGGTCGCGCCGCTGAAGCTCACCTCGCGCACCACCGCATCGCCGATCCACTCGCTCTCGAGAAGCTCCTTGCGCTCGGCGAGCTCCAGCTCCTCGGGTCTGATGACCGCAACGACCTCGCGGCCTTCGCGGGACGCGCCTTCGGCGCCTTCGTGCGGGAGCGTCGCCGCACCGATCCGGAGGCCATCGGGCGTGAGCTCACCGAGCACGAAGTTCGCCGCGCCCAGGAAGCTCGCGACGAAGCGGGTTGCGGGCTGGCGGTAGAGCTGCTCGGGACGCCCGGTCTCGAGCAGGCGGCCCATGTGCATCACGCCGATGCGGTCGCCGAGGGCGAACGCTTCTTCCTGGTCATGCGTGACGAGAATGGTCGTCGTGCCGAGCCGCTGCTGCACCTCGCGCAGCGCACGGCGCAGCTCGACGCGGATCTTGGCGTCGAGCGCACCGAAGGGCTCGTCGAGCAGCAGCACCGCGGGCTCGTGTGCGAGCGCGCGCGCCACGGCCACGCGCTGCTGCTGGCCGCCCGAAAGCTGAGAGGGCAGGCGGTCGTCGTAGCCCTCGAGCGCAACCAGCTTCAGGAGCTCCTTGCGCCGCCGCCGCCGCTCCGCCGCGCGCATGCGGCGTACCCGCAGCGCGAACTCGATGTTGTCGGCGACGGTCATGTTCTGGAACAGCGCGTAGTGCTGGAACACGAAGCCGACGCCGCGCTCGCGCGGCGGCAGGTGGGTGACGTCGCGGCCGTGGAGGTGGATGCGGCCCTCGTCGATGGAGGTGAGCCCAGCCACGGCGCGCAGCAGGGTGCTCTTGCCGGACCCCGAAGGTCCGAGCAGGACAAAGAACTCGCCCGTCGCGATCTCGAGCGTGAGATCGTTGACGACGGAAGCGTTGTGGTAGCGCTTCGTTATTCGCTCGAACTGAATCGACATGGGCACCTCGCAACGGTGCCCATGCTGCGGTTCACGCGGTAACGGTGTCAGTTACCGGGCGGTGACGAAGCGGTGACATTCCGGCCCCAGTCCTCGTGGGCGCGCGAGATGATGTAGGCGTGGATCGCCTCCACGTCCTCCACCGACAGCAGATTGGCGAAGCTCGCCATGCCCTTGTCGACGCGGGTGCCCTTGAGGACGATGTCGTTGAACTGCGCGTGGGTCTCGCGATCCATGAAGCGCAGGTCCTTGACGCCGCCCATGGCGAGCTGTCCGTGGCACTGGGCGCAGGTGTTCGCGAACAGCACCGCTCCGCGCCGCACGGTATCCTCGTCCGCGCGCAGCGGCGGCGGCTCCGGTACCGCCTCGCTCTCCGGCATCGGCGGGAGCTCCGCCTTGCCTCCGAGCTTGAAAACGAGCAGACGCGCGGGAGCACGCTCGCGCCTGAAGCCCGTGCTGCGCTCGACCACCGCCGCGCCGCCGCCCCAGCCCGCGTTGATCGCGATGTACTGCTCGCCGTCCACCATGAAGGTGATCGGGCCGGCCACGGGCGCGGTCTGTACCGGCATCTCCCAGAGCAGCTCGCCGTCCGTGGCCCGGAAGATCGACAGCGTGTTCCTGGTCGTGCCCTCGATGACGAGGTTGCCGGCGGTCGTGAGGACGCCGCCGTTTCCGGACACCGGCAGCGGCACCTTCCAGGCTGCTTCCTGCTTCACCGGGTCCCAGGCGAGGAGGTAGGTCTTCTCCCGCCTCTCGATCTCCTTCTGAAGCTCCCTGCGCTTCGCGAGCGCTTCGCCCGTGTAGCCGCCCCAGCCGGCGTTCGAGCGGAAGCGGGTCGGTTTGAAGTTCGGATCGAGCGCGTACACCATCCAGTGCTCGTAGGCGGGGAAGTACGCGAGCTTCGTGATCGGGTTGTACGCCATCGGGAACCAGTTGTGCCCGCCCGCGGGTCCCGGGGCAACGAGCACCGGATCGGTTCCGTAGCGTGCTTCGGGATTCTCGACGGGGCGGCCCGTCTCGAGGTCGATGCGGCTCGCCCAGGTCACCGGAACGTAATTCTGCGCCGAGATCAGCTTGCCGGTCGCCCGGTCGAGGACATAGAAGAACCCGTTCTTCGGCGCGTGCAGCAGCACCTTGCGCTTCTCGCCGTCGATCTCGAGATCCGCCTGGACGATCGACTGGGTGCAGGTGTAGTCCCAGTCCTCGCCGGGCACCTCCTGGTAGTGCCAGCGGTACTCACCCGTGTCGGCATCCACCGCTACGATCGAGCAGAGGAAGAGATTGTCGCCGCCGCCGGGGCTGCGGTGCGCGCGCGCGATCGGTGAACCGTTGCCCGTGCCGATGAACACCAGGTTGAGCTCGGGGTCGTAGGCGATCGAATCCCACGCGGTACCTCCACCGCCGAGCGTCCACCACTCGCCGGTCCAGGTCTTCGCCGCCATCGGCATCACGGAGTCCGAAGCTTCGCCGTCGGGTCCCTTCGAGGGATCGCCGGGCACGAGGTAGAACTTCCAGAGTTTTCTACCGGTATCCGCGTCATAGGCCGAGACGAAGCCCCGGACACCGAGGTCGGCGCCGCCGTTGCCGACGACAACTTTTCCGTCGAACACCCGCGGCGCGCCCGTGATGGAGTAGGGCCAGTCCCTGTCGAAGGTCTGCACGCTCCAGCGCGGCGTGCCCGTCTTCGCATCGAGAGAGATGATGCGTCCGTCGAGCGTGGCGATGATGACCGAGTCCTTCCAGAAGGCGAGCCCGCGCGAGACCGGCTCACAGCAGGCGTAGCGGCCCCATTCGCGCGGCACCTCCGGATCGTAGGTCCAGAGGAGCTTCCCCGTCTTCGCGTCGTGCGCGTACGTGATGTTCCAGGCGCTGATGTTGTAGATCACGCCGTCGATGGCGAGCGGCGTCGCCTCCACGCCGCGCAGCGTGTCGAGATCGTAGTACCAGGCGAGACCGAGCTCACCGACGTTGTGCTCGTTGATCTGGTCGAGCGGGCTGAAGCGCTGGGCGCTGTAGGTGCGGCCGTCCATGAGCCAGTTCCCCACATCCTGCTCGGCAGCGCGCAGGCGTGCAGCGTCGACGCTGCGTCCGGCGAAGCTCGGTTCGGAAGCGGAGGGGCCGCTGCAGGCCGCAAGGCACGCAAGGGCAAGCGCTGGAAGTCCCAGGAGAGCGGATCGGTTCACGTGCAGTTTCTCTTTCTACTGTACGGCGCGGCTGCGCCATTCGCGGGGCGTGCAATGGTAGCGGCGCTTGAAGGCGCGCGTGAAGTGCGCGGTATCCGCGAATCCCACGCCGAACGCGATCTGCGTGATGCTCTTCGACGCCTGCCGCGGATCGAGAAGATCGCTCGCAGCCTGCGCGAGCCGCCGGTTCCATATCTGCGCGGTCACCGACGTGCCCAGGGTGCGCAGCAGGATCTCGTCGAGTCGCCGGCGGCTGATCCCCTGCGCCTGCGCCACCCGGCTGGCGGTGAGGCCCGGGTCCGCGAGCTCGCTGTCGATGAACGCGAGCGCCGCGTGCACGCGCTTCTCGATCTCCTCGCACTCACGCAGCATCGGCACCTTCGGCACGCCGAGAAGCTGCGCGATCGAGACCAGAGCGGCCGCGCACTGTTCTTCCTCGAGGAACGGAGCGGCCTCGAGCAGATTCGACAGAACGTTGCTGAGGAGCTGAGTGCCCGGCTCGGCGCGGTCGAGCGCCGCCGCCGTCTGCTTCTCGAGATACGGATAGCGGCCGACGGCCATGTGGCGCGGAATCTGCACGAACATCAGGTGAGAGATGCCGTCGTGCACCTCGAGCTCGAACGGTGCGCGCCCGTCGATCATGCAGACGTCGCGCGGCCTGAGGAGACACGAACGCCGATCCTGGGCGGCGAGCGTCGATCCCTGAAGCTGCAGCATCAGCGAGAAGGTCTGTGCGAGACCGTGCGAGGAACTCGTCGGAACGTAGCTGACGCGTACGGGAGGCGAGAGGATCGTCCAGAGCTGACCGGATCCGAATTTCCTGCCTCGCATCGAGCCCACTGAGGGACTCGCGCGCAGATCACATACTGAAAGGCCGGGGAAGAATGCGCCGGCGGTGCGCGCCCAGATCTCGGCCCGTCTCGGTTCTTCTATCGCCTGGAGGTCGAGAGCCGCAGGCGCGTCTGCCGATCCCAGAGCTTCTAACTTGATCAATTCGCCCCTCCACGAGGTTCAAGCATACCCCTTCGTGCCCGGTATCTTATCGACGGCCATTATGGCCGCGCGCCGCTGCAGATGGGAATGGCGTTGCGCCCAAACAACGAGAACGAGGCCGTCGTGCATGGCTGACCACAGGCGAGGAGCTCGAATGGGCTGGAACAGGCGTGCTTTCATCGGTGCAACGACGCTCGCGGCGGCAGGCACGCTCGCGGCAGCGCAGGGCCACGGCGCAGGCGATGCGGCCGCGGGCCGGAGGATCAGAAGAATCGCCACCGAAGAGGCGTTCTCGATCCCCGAGATCTATCGGGCGCTCGCGGAGCTCGGGAAGTCGCCCTCCCGCAACCTCGACATGATCCTCCTCAGGACGATGTACACGGAGCGCAGGGGGTTCGAGAAGCTCGGTGACCGTCTGCTCGATCTCGACGACGAGCGCATCCGGATCATGGACGAGAACGGCGTCGACATGCACGTGCTGTCGCTGACGGCTCCGGGCGTGCAGATGTTCGACACCGAGACTGCCGTGTCCTTCGCGAAGCTCGCGAACGACCGGCTCGCGGAGGCCATCGCGCGCCATCCGGCACGCTACGCTGGGCTCGCGAGCTTCGCGCCGCAGGACCCGAAGCGCGCCGTGAAGGAGATGGAACGCGCGGTTCGCGAGCTCGGGCTCCATGGTTTCGTCGTCAACTCGCATACGAACAACGAGTATTACGACGATCAGAAGTACTGGCCGATCTTCGAGGTCGCCGAAGCGCTCGACCGCGCGATCTACATTCATCCACGCGCACCGGCGGACACGATGGCCGAGCCCTTCCGCGACTACAACATGGATTCGGCGATGTGGGGCTACGGCATCGAGACGTCGACGCACGCCCTGCGACTCATCATGGCGGGTGTCTTCGACCGCTTCCCGAAGCTGAAGATCGTGCTCGGGCACATGGGTGAGGGCATTCCCTACTGGCTGTGGCGCATCGATTACATGTCGGCCGCCGGAGTGTCCCTCGGACGGATCAAGGCGAAGCTCAAACCCAGCGAGTACTTCAGACGCAATTTCCTGATCACGACGAGTGGCGTCGAGGATCCGCTCGTGATGCAGTACTGCCTCGAGAAGCTCGGTGCGGAGAACATCATGTGGGCGATCGACTATCCCTATCAGCCCACTGAGCCCGCGGTGAAGTTCATGGATTCCGTATCCGTGCCCCCCGAGGTGCGAGAGCAGATCTACCACCGCAACGCGGAACGCGTGTTCCACATACCGGAGGCACGGGCATGAAGGGAGCCGGTTTCCGTAAAGGGGCGAGCGTCGCACTCGCGTTCGCCACGGTTCTCTGCGGCTGCAGCGGTGGAGCTTCGCAGGACATGGTTGAGGAGCTTGCCGCGCTGCGTTCCGGGCTTCAGGATCTGCGCGACCGCGAGCAGATCCGCGAGCTTCTCGTCGAGTACGGCAGGCGGATCGATGCGCGCGATTTCGCCGGCTTCGGGCAGCTCTTCGTCGAGGACGGCGAATACGTGTCCGCGGGAACCACGAGTCGCGGTCCCGAGGCCATCGCTGCCTTCCTCGAGGACATCTTTCAGCGCAATCCTTCCGGAATCGCCTCGCCGAACTTCCACGTGTTCTTCAACGAGACGATCGACGTCGAGGGCGACCAGGCGCACGCGGTGAGCATGTCGTTCTTCGTCGTGCCCGGCGAGCGAGGCGCGCCTCAGGTGCTCATGCTGGGCAGCTACGACGACGAGCTGGTGCGGGACGAAGACGGCAGCTGGAAGTTCCGCCGGCGCGTCGTCAGGGGCGAGCTGCCGGCACCGCGCAGCGCCCCGACTCAGCCCTGACGGAACCACTCCGCCACGGCGCGTCCCGGCTTTTCCGCGAGCGCCGACTTCCAGCGGAGTCAATGCGCCACTCCAGCAGGATCAAGCGCGCCCGTGGAGCACCGCTATTCTTCCTCAGCTCCGGGTGCCGAATGGGGCACGAGAGGCACGTGCGGCGGTTCCGATCGCATACGGGAGCGGGAACGAAAGATGATCGACAGAAAGCTTCGAGGGCGAGCCGCATTCACCCTGGCGTGCATGCTCGCAGCGGCAGCCGGGTGTTCGAAGTCTTCGTCTCCGTCGGATGCGGATGACGCTGTCGCCGGGCATGCTGCCGAAGCCCGCGCGCTTCGCAGCGGAGACATCGTGATCGACGGCACGCGTGTCTTCCCCGAGAGCATCACGTCGACCTCCGACGGCACCGTGATCACCGGCAGCATGGCAGGCATCATCTACCGCGCGCTGCCCGGTGAGAGCGTCGCCCGACCGTGGATCCAGCCGACTCCGGAGAACGGACTCCTCGCCGTGTTCGGCGTCCTGGCGGACGAGCGCTCCGGCACGCTGTGGGTGTGCTCGGTTCCCAATCCCTTCGAGCGCTCGGGAGAGCCTGCCGACTCCGCGCTCGTCGCGCTCGATCTCGCGACGGGTGCGCCGAAGGGCAGGTATCCGTTCCCCGCGCCGCCGCGCGGCGTGTGCAACGACATCGCGGTCGCCGAGGACGGAACCGTCTACGCGACCGACACACCGAACGGAAGGATCTTCACGCTCGCGAAGGGTGACACGGAGCTCAGGCTGTTCGGTCAGGACGAGCGGCTGAACGGAATCGATGGTCTGGCCTTCGCGGAGGACGGCACGCTCTACGTCAACAACGTCCGCGCGAACACGCTGCTGCGCGTCGAGGTGCGCGAGGACGGCACCATGGGCGCGCTCACGGAGCTCGAGCTCTCGCAGCCGATCGCGGGTCCCGACGGATTCCGTCCGATCGAGGGCCATCGCTTCCTGCTCGCGGAAGGACCGGGAGGCCGCATCGACGAGGTGATCATCGAAGGAGACAGGGCGACCATCCGCGTGCTGCGCGAAGGACTCGAATCCTCGCCCGGCGTGACGCTGGTCGGCGATACGGCTTACGCCATCGAGGGCAAGATCGGTTATCTCATCGACCCGCAGCGTTCGGGTCAGGACCCGGGAGAGTTCAGGATCCACGCCATTCCACTTCGCTGATACGGGGGGCAGCAGGGAATGAGGACATTTCGGACCTTCGTCGGCGCGGCTCTGATTCTCACCGCGTCGATCGGTGTGCCGTGCGCGTACGCGCAGGCACCGGGGCAGCGCAGCGCGGTGATCGCGACGGACTGCGACTACGACTGCCTCATCGGTTTCGTGCGGGGCTACATGGAGGCGCTGAAGCGGAAGGACCCCACGCACGTGCGTTTCGCGCCGAACGTCCGTTTCACGGAGAACAACGTCGAGATGCCGCTCGGCAACGACGGGCTGTGGGCGACGGTCACCGGCGTAGCGGAAACCGGCCTCGAGGCGGCCGATGTCATGACCGGAAACGCGGCGTGGATCGGCACCGTGGAGGAGCACGGACGGCCGGCGTACTACGGCATGCGCATCAAGGTCGAGAACCGCGCGATCACCGAAGTCGAGACGGTCGTCGTGCGCAACAACGGTCTGCCGCTGCCCTTCGGCGACGTCGCGAAGGTCGTCCACGACCCGGCGTTCAACGAGATCCTCCCGCCGGAGCAGCGGCGGCCGCGCGAGCGGCTGATCGCCGTCGCCGACAGCTACTTCAATACCGTCGAGCTCAACGACGGCGTGGTGTTCGCGCCGTTCGACGAGGACTGCGGACGGCTCGAGAACGGCTTCCTCACCACGGGCGCGAGGCTCGAGACCGCCGGCGGCGGGATCGTGCAGGGCTGCGAGGCGCAGCTGAAGCTCGGCTACTTCCGCATCAACAAGCGCATCCGCGAGCGGCGCTATCCGCTCGTCGACGTCGAGCGCGGCGTCGTCGTGGCTACGGGATTCTTCGATCACGCGAACGAGTTCGACCGCTATCTCACGACGGACGGCATCGAACGGCGCACGCTCCTCAAGTGGCCGAACTCCATCTCGCTCGTAGAGGCCTTCAAGATCCGGGACGGCAAGATCTACCGCATCGAGGCGGTCTTCAGCTACGTGCCGTATTTCATGCACTCGCCGTTCTACGAGTATCCGCCGGTGCCGGAGCGTCCTGCTGCGAGGCCCCCGGCGAATGCAGAGCGGTGCGACCGAGAATGTCTGATCGGGCACGCCGACCGCTTCATGGAGGCGCTCGTCGCGCGTGATCCGTCGCGACTGCCGTGGGCGGACTCTGTGAGGTTTACCGAGAACAGCGTGCCGATGATGATCGGCGAAGGGCAGTGGGGCTCCATCCGGGGCCGCCGGCCGGGCGGGCTCTACATCGCCGATCCCGAGACGGGCAACGTCGGCTGGTACGGAATCATCGAGGATCACGACGCACCGGCCTGGTTCGGCATGAGACTGCGCGTGGTCAACGGCCGCATCGCGGAAGTCGAGCTCGTCTCGGCGCGTGAACGGAATCCGGGACCTTTCGGCGATCCCGATCGCTTCCAGATCCATCCGGAATTCACGGAGATTCTGCCGCCCGAGGCGCGCATGCCGCGTGCACGCATGGAAGCGCTGGTGGACGGCTACGCGAGCACGGTGCAGCTCAACGACGGAACTCTCTTCACGCAGTTCGATCCTGCATGCGAGCGGCGTGAGAACGGTCAGTCGGTGACGCACGGCGACGGCGGCTCCGCAGTCATCGCGAAGGGCGCGGCGAAGATCGCCCGCGGCTGCGAGGCGCAGTTGAAGCTCGGTCTCTACAGGCCGGTCGATCGAGTGCGCGACCGGCGCATTCTCATGGTCGACGAGGAACGCGGACTCGTCGTCGCATCGAGCTTCGCCGATCACGCGCTGCGCGAGACTCGCTACAGAACGACGGACGGTCGGATTCGCGAGACGCAGGACTGGTATCCCAGCACACGCGAGCTCTTCGAGATCTTCAAGCTCTCCAACGGAAGGATCCGCCGCATCGAGGCCGTGTCGGTGTTCCAGCCGTACCGCATGCCTTCGCCATGGACGAAGTGATGCGGAACGTCGCAGCGTTGTCTGATCGCGCGAATCGACGTGATCCGCCCGAGAGGATGTACGGGAATTCCACGACGATTTTCTTCGCGGATGCGCGCAGCATCAGCGTGGGTTTTCCCGCCTGTATGAACCGATTCTGAAGTCAAAGGTGAATCCGCGATGACGAAACCATTTCCCGACAGTCCTTCGTATACCGGGCACGACGCCCCGTCGCGGCTGGAAGTCGATCTGTTCGATGTCGAAATCATCGGAGAGCCGCCTCGACTGCCGAACGGAACGTGGTACCGGCTCGGACCCGATCCTCAGTATCCGCCGCTGCACGGTGACGATTTCTTCATCAGCGGCGACGGCATGATGTCCATGTTCCGTTTCACCGACGGTTACGTGGACTACAAGTCGCGTTACGTGCGCACCGAGCGTTTCCTCGCGGAACGCAAGGCGCGCCGCCGTCTCTTCGGTGATTACCGCAATCCGTTCACCGACGATCCGAGCGTGCGCGGCAAGGTCGACCGCGCGCAGGTGAACACGACGGCCTGGTGGCACGCGGGACGCCTGCTCGCACTCAAGGAGGACAGCCGTCCCTACCAGGTGCATCCCGACACGCTCGACACGATCGGGCGCTTCGACTGGAACGGGAAGCTGCGCAGCGAAACCGTCACCGCGCACCCGAAGAACGATCCCGAAACGGGAGAGATGCTGTTCTTCGGCTACGAGGCCGGAGGAATCGCGACCACCGACATCGCGTTCTGCGTGGCCAACGAGAAGGGCGAGCTCGTGCGCGAGGAGTGGTTCCAGGCACCGTACTGCGGCATGGTGCACGACTTCGCCATCACGCGCGACTACGTCATCATCCCGGTCTATCCGACGATCGCGAAGCTCGATCGCATCAAGGCGGGCGGCCTGCACTGGGTGAGCGATCTCAGCCAGCCGACCTGGGTGGCGATCTTCCCGCGCAAGACCGGCGTGAAGGATCTGCGCTGGTTCCGCCGTCCCGGCTGCCACTCGTATCACGTGATCAACGCATGGAACGAGGGGCCGCGCATCTATCTCGACCAGTGCGTGTCCGAGATCAATCCGTTCCCGTTCATCCCGGACGAGAGCGGCGCGCCGTACGATCCGCGCAAGGCGGCGACCTATCCCACGCGCTGGATCTTCGACATGTCCGCGCCGGGGGACACCTTCGAGGAGCGCCGGCTCACGAACGTGTTCGGCGACGTGCCGCGCATCGACGAGCGGCGCACCGGTGCGCCGTACCGCTACTTCTACATGGGCGTGGTCGATCCGACGAAACCCATCCACAAGTCGGGTCCGGTCGGCGGCGGGTTCAATCACGTCGGCAAGATCGACGTGCAGACCGGCAAGGCCGACCTCTGGTACGGCGACGACAACTGCGGTTTCCAGGAGCCGATCTTCGTCCCGACCGGTCCGGGCGAGGACGAGGGCTACGTCCTGGCGGTCATCGATCACTACGATCAGAACCGTTCGGACGTCGGCGTGTTCGACGCGCGCAATATCTCGCGCGGGCCGGTCGCGACGCTCCGCCTGCCGATGCGCCTGCGGCTCGCGGTCCACGGCTGCTGGGTGAACGCGACCTGACAGCGCGGCGTGTCACTCGCGCGGCGCGCCGCCTCCCGGTACGAAGGCGTGACCGCGCGGGTGACGCGGACTCATCGATTTCCCGACCCGATCATCACCCTCATCGAACCGCGAGGCAGGCGTCCCGGCCCCGCGCGGATGCGGATCAGCCGAGGCTGCGGAGCAGGCCGCCTGCGGCGAGCGCCAGGGCGGTAGCCCCGACACCGGTCGCGGCCACTCGCGGCGGCACGTGGCGCGTGATCCACGCTGCGATCGGCGCGGCGATCGCTCCACCCAGGATCAGCGCGACGACGAGATCGAGGCGCAGCGCTTCGAGATGCACCCAGAACGTGACGCTGATGGCGATGGAGACGAAGAACTCGGCGGCATTCGCCGTGCCGATCGCGTAACGCGCCGGCACCCCGCGGGCGATCAGCGTGGAAGTGGTGAGCGCACCCCAGCCGCCGCCTCCGATCGCATCGAGGAAGCCGGCGGTGGCCCCGAGCGTCGGGCCCGGTGCAGCCACGTCGATCGGGGGACGCCTGAGAAGTGCGCGGCCGAGGACGAGAATCGACGTGATCGCGAGATAGGCCCACACGAACGGACGGATGACGTCCGTCGGGACGCGTGAGAGAAGGGCGGCGCCGATGATTCCACCTGCTACGCCCGGAAGCACCAGAGACAGAAAGATCCGTCGGTCGAGATTACGGAACCACGCGTGCGAGAGGCTCGAGACGCCCGATGTCGCCACTTCGGCGGCATGCACGGTCGCGCTCGCGACGACCGGAGGAATGCCGAGCGTTGCGAGAAACGCGCTCGCCGTGAGCCCGTAGCCCATGCCGATCGCGCCGTCGACCAGCTGGGCGACGAAGCCCACCGCGAACAGCCAGCCGAATTCCCCCGTCAGTTCCATGCGGCCGCAGCTCCCCAGACACGACGCAACGGCGAGAATCGCAACGAGCTCTCCCCCTCGGTGAATGGCGATCTCAGGCGATGCGGGCCGCGCGAGGCGCGTCCGCGATTGGCATCTGCAGGCGGCCGGGCTCGAAGGCCGCGACTTCTCCCACTACCAGCAGCGCGGGCGGCTCGACCCGCGCCGCACGGGCAAGCCCTACCAGCGTCCCGAGGGTCCCTCGGAGCAACTTCTGTTCCCCGAGGGTGGCGCGCTCGATGATCGCGGCCGGGCGGCTGGCCGGTGCACCGGCCTGGAGCAGGCACGAGACGATCTGAGGGAGCTGGGCGATCCCCATGTAGAAGACGACCGTCTGGCGTGAAGCGGCGAGTGCCCGCCAGTCCTGCTCGTCGCGGTCGTACGCGTGGCCGGTCGTGAAGGTGACGCTGTGAGACAGCGTCCGGTGAGTGAGCGGGATGGCCGTCGAGGCGGCCGCGCCGAGCGCGGCGGTGATGCCGGGCACGACAGTAAAAGGAATACCGTGCGCGGCAAGCACCTCGATCTCCTCGCCGCCGCGGCCGAACACGAACGGATCGCCGCCCTTGAGGCGTGCCACCCGCAGCCCCCGGCGTGCGTAGGCGACGAGCAGCTCGTGGATCCGCGCCTGGGTCAGGTGGTGGGGGCCGCCGGTTTCCTTGCCGACGAAGATGCGCTCGGCGTCGCGCCGGGCGCGCTCGAGCACGGCGTCCGAGACGAGCCGGTCGTAGAGCACGACGTCCGCCTGCTGGAGGAGCTGCAGGGCGCGCAGGGTGAGCAGATCCGGATCACCGGGTCCGGCGCCGATGAGGTACACCTCGCCGAGCGGTTCTGTGCCGTCTGCACGAACCGTGCGAGCGGCCCGCGCGAGCTCCTCCGCGAAGGCTTCCTCCGCGGCGCTCTCGTCCCCGGAAATGATTCTCGACCCGACGACGCCGTCGACGATGCGTTCCCAGAACGGCCGGCGGAACGGGGCGCTCAGCGCACGCTGAACGGCCTTGCGCCGCTCGCCCATGAAGCGCGCGAGCGCGCCGAGCCTCTCGGGAAGGAGCGCCTCGATCTTCTCGCGGACCCGCCGTGCGAGCACCGGTGCCTCGCCGCCGGAACCGATTGCCACGATGAGCGGCGAACGGTCGACGATCGCCGGGAAGATGAAGGAGGAGAGCCCCGGATCGTCGACGACGTTCACGGGAATGCCTCGCTCATGGGCAGCCCGGGACACGGCCTCGTTGGCTTCCCGGGAATCCGTGGCTGCCACGATCAGCCCGGCACCGTCGGCATGCGCGGGCTCGAAGGCGGCGGGAATGTGGGTCAGCTCGGGATCTGCCGCCACGCGGGCAGCGAGCTCCGCATCGAGCTCAGGTGCGATGAGCGTGATGCGCGCGCCGGCACGTCGCAGCAGCTCGATCTTGCGGGCTGCCACTCGACCACCACCGACCACGAGGACGGGGCGGTCCCGCAGCCGCAGAAAGACCGGCAGATACTCCATGCCATCGCGTTCCATGCATCACGCACGGCTCACGGCATTCGCTGCGGGACGCCGCACGCGCGGGTGCAGACCGCACTCGCGCGACTCGGACTGCTCCCACCACCAGCGCCCCGCGCGAGGGCTCTCGCCCGGCTCGATCGCACGGGTGCACGGGGCGCAGCCGATGCTCGGGAAGCCGCGGTCGTGCAGCGGATTGTAGGGGAGCTTGCGTGCGCGGACGTAGTGCCATACGTCCTGCTCGGTCCAGTCGAGCAGGGGGCTGATCTTGTAGAGGCCGTGCTGCTCGTCCCATTCGACGGGCTGGCCCTGGGCGCGCACGGGAGACTGCTCGCGCCGCACGCCGGTCACCCAGGCCTTGTAGCCCGCGATGGCTCGCCTGAAAGGCTCGATCTTGCGGACCCTGCAGCAGGCGAGCCGGGCCTCGACGCTCTCGAAGAATGCGTTGACGCCCTGCGATGTGACGAGCCTGCCGAGCTCCTCGGCATCCGGGTACACCACCTTGATCCTGCGTCCATAGCGGTGCTGCAGCCGGTTGAGGAGAGCGTAGGTCTCCTCGTGGAGACGCCCCGTGTCGATCGTGAAGATGTCGATCTCGGGGACGTGGGTCCAGATGATGTCGGTAAGCACCATCGCCTCGACGCCGAGGCTGTTGGCGTACACCACGCGACCATGCTCGCGAACGGCAGTCGTCAGGAGGTCACGTACCGCCGCGGCCTTGTGTTCGAGTTCGAGTGTGAGCAGTTCCGCCATCGTGCGCCGACTATATCGGCCGGTCCGGAGGCCCGGAACGAACGATCAATTCTGAGTCCCTTAAGGCCGGTTATGGCGCACGCCGCCGCGGGGATGGCCGGACAGGGAAACGGCGCTCATAACGTAGGCGCATGAGCAGAGACCCGCCGGTGATGTTTCATCCGTCAGGGTGCTTCCGGCGGCCGTCCGTGCCTGCTGGGCCGCGGCCGTCGCACACTGCTAATCTCACGCTTTCAAGGGGTGCGCGGGCTCGCGCACCCGCATCGTGCATGGAGGAACCGGCACCGCGATGAAGCTCCACCAGTTGCGCTACCTGGCTGCCGTGGCCCAGAGTGGTCTCAACATCACGGCCGCGGCACAGAAGCTCCATACCTCCCAGCCCGGCGTGAGCAAGCAGATCAAGCTGCTCGAGGACGAGCTCGGCTTCCAGATCTTCGTCCGCGAGGGCAGGAACCTCACGCGCATCACTCCTGCGGGGCAGAAGGTCATCGAGCGGGCACAGCGCATACTGCAGGAGGCGCAGGCCATCAAGGACCTGTCCAAGGAGCTGCGCGACGAGGCGAAGGGGAGCCTCTCCATCGGAACCACGCACACGCAGGCGCGCTACGTTCTGCCGGACGTCATCCGGCAGTTCCGCCAGCGCTATCCGCAGGTGCGCATCAACCTGCATCAGGGCACCACCGAGCAGATCGCCGATCTCGTCGCGAAGGACCTGGTCGACTGCGCGATCGCCACGGGATCGGAGCGGCTCTTCACCGATCTCACCCTGCTGCCGTGCTATCGCTGGTACCGGACGATCATCGTGCCGCCGAGCCATCCGCTCGCGTCCGTTCCGCGTCCCACGTTCAAGCAGCTCGCGGGCTATCCGATCATCACGTACACGTTCAGCTTCACCGGTCCCTCTTCGCTGCACGAAGCTTTCGCGAAGGCCGGATACACGCCGGACGTGGCGATCACCGCGCGCGACGCCGACGTCATCAAGACGTACGTGCGCCTCGGTCTCGGTGTCGGCATCGTCGCGCACATGGCGATCGACCCGAAGGAAGACCGCGACCTCGTTGCGATCGACGCCTCGCACCTCTTCGCCGCGCACACGACCTGGCTCGGCTTCCGCCGCGGCACGCTGCTGCGCAAGTACATGTACGACTTCGCGCAGCTCCTCGCGCCTCACCTCGACCGCAGGCTCGTCGAGCGCGCGCACCGCGCGGCGACGCCCGAGGAGACCGCGGAGCTCTTCGCCGACATCGAGCTGCCGATGCGCTGAAGGCGGCTCCGGGATTCGCCGGAAGGCGCCGCTCCACGCGCGGCGCAACCCCGCGCCGCCCCCGATGTGCGACACTAGTGCATCCCTGCGGACGGAGATGCGCGGATGTCAGGACTCTACTTCGAGGAGTTCACGCCGGGGCAGCGCTTCGTGCACAAGGTGCGCCGCACGGTGACCGAGACGGACAATCTGCTCTTCTGCGCGCTCACCATGAATCCCGCCGCGCTGCATCTCGATGCGGAGTACTGCAAGGGCACGGTGTTCGGCGAGCGCATCGTCAACAGCGTGTTCACGCTGGGCCTGATGGTCGGGCTGTCGGTGTACGACACCACCTTCGGTACGACGCTCGGCAATCTCGGCTGGGAAGAGGTGAAGTTTCCGCGCCCGGTGTTCGTCGGCGACACGCTGCGCGCGGAGACGACGGTCGTGAGCGTGCGCGAGAGCCGCTCGCGTCCGGATTCGGGCATCGTCGTCTTCGAGCATCGCGCTTTCAATCAGCGCGACGAGGAGGTGGCGTCCTGCCGCCGTGCGGCACTCATGATGAAGAGGCCCGCGTGATGCTGCGCTCGCTGCTCTTCGTGCCGGGCGACAGCGAGCGCAAGCTCGCGAAGGCCGCCGCGAGCGCTGCCGATGCGCTGATCCTCGATCTCGAGGACTCGGTGGCACCGGAGCGCCTGCCCGCGGCCAGGCAGTGCGTCGCCGAGTTCCTGCGCGGTGCGCGCGAGCGGCCGGCTCAGCAGCGCTGGGTGAGAGTGAACGGCGTTCAGAGCGGGGAGATCCTGCGCGACCTCGCCGCCGTGGTCGGTGCACGTCCCGACGGCATCGTGCTGCCCAAGGTGCGCTCGGCGCAGGACGCTCTGCTGCTCGCGCATTACCTCGAGGCGCTCGAGGTGCGCGAAGGCCTGGCGCCGGGTTCGGTGCGCATCATCGTCATCACAACGGAGACGCCCGAGGCACTGCTCGCCCCGGGCGGCTATGCGGCGCTGGGTGCGCGCCTTGCGGGTCTGACGTGGGGAATGGAGGACCTCTCCGCGGCGCTCGGTGCGAGCGTGAAGCGCGAGGAGGACGGAAGTCTCGCGGCGCCGTTCCTCGCTGCGCGGACGTGCTGTCTTCTCCAGGCGGCGGCGGCGAAGGTCCAGGCAATCGACGGCGTCTACGCCGGCTTCAGGGACAGGCAGGGACTCGAGCGCGAGGCCGAGCGCGCACGGCGCGACGGGTTCACCGGCAAGCTCGCGATCCACCCGGATCAGATCGAGCCGATCAACGCCGCATTCACCCCGTCGGCGGAGGAAGTGGAACGCGCGCGCCGGATCGTCGCGGCGTTCGAGGCTACACCGGGAGCGGGCGTGGTCGGGCTCGATGGACAGATGCTCGACAGACCGCATCTCGAGCACGCACGCCGCGTGCTCGAGATGGCGGGAGTTTCGGAAGGAAAGGGATCATGAAACTGAGGATCAAGGGCGATTCACTGCGGTTGAGGCTCACTCGAGGCGAGCTCGATCGCTTCGCGCGTGAAGGTACGGTGGAGGATCGCATCCGCTTCGGCGCGGGACGCGCGCTGGTGTACCGGCTCACCCGCGATGCGCGTGCGCAGTCGCCGGCTGCATCGTTTGCAGACGACACGATCGAGGTGCGCCTGCCGGAGTCTCAGGCACGCGAGTGGTGTGAGACGGATCTCGTGACGGTGAACGGAACGCAGAGCGCTGACGGTATCGAGCTGCGCATCGTGGTCGAGAAGGACTTCGCGTGCTTGAAGCCGCGCGCCGACGAGGACGAGTCGGACAACTTCCCGCATCCCGCAGCAGCGACGGGACAGCACGAGTGTTGACATAGCGCGGCGCAGCGCGCCTGCACGCTGCCGCCTCCGCTTGCATTCCGCGCGGTTTCCCGCGCGCACAGCCGGTCCCGCGGCACCCGGGTGTACACTCTAGCCATCCTTCAAGTCTCGGGACGCGCGGCCGCCCGGGCTGCGCGGAGGTTTTGCCATTGATCGAGTTCGACTTTGGACTCGGCGAGAGCGTGGATCTGCTGCGCCGGACTGTGCGCGACTTCGCCACCGAGCTCATCGCTCCTCGCGCCGCCGAGATAGACGCAACCAATACTTTTCCTCGCGACCTGTGGCCCGAGCTCGGCGCTCTGGGTCTCCTCGGCATCACGGTCGAGACCGAGTACGGCGGGAGCGGACTCGGCTATCTCGAGCACGTGGTGGCGATGGAGGAGATCAGCCGTGCGTCCGCATCCGTCGGGCTGTCGTACGGTGCGCACTCGAATCTGTGCGTGAACCAGATCCGTCGCTTCGGAACGGAGGAGCAGAAGCGGCGCTATCTGCCGCGCCTGCTTTCGGGTGAGCACGTCGGCGCGCTCGCGATGAGCGAGCCCGAGGCGGGTTCCGACGTCATGGGCATGCGCATGACGGCGGAACTGCGCGGCGACCACTATCTGCTCAACGGCCGCAAGATGTGGATCACGAACGGTCCCGAAGCGGACGTGATCGTGGTCTACGCGAAGCTCGACGCGAACTCGGGAACGCCGGGCGTGACGGCGTTCATCGTCGAGAAGGGCTTTCCGGGTTTCCGGACCGCGCAGAAGCTCGACAAGCTCGGCATGCGCGGGTCGGATACCTGCGAGCTCGTGTTCGACGACTGCCGTGTGCCGATCGAGAACGTGCTGCACGAACCCGGACGCGGCACGCAGGTCCTCATGAGCGGGCTCGACTACGAGCGCGTGGTGCTCGCGGGCGGACCGCTCGGCATCATGCAGGCGTGTCTCGACGTCGTTCTGCCGTACGTGCGCGAGCGCAAGCAGTTCGGCAGGCCGATCGGCACGTTCGAGCTCATGCAGGCGAAGATTGCCGACATGTACACCTCGCTCAACGCGGCGCGCGCGTACGTGTACAGCGTCGCGCGGGCCTGCGACCAGGGGCGCACGACGCGCTTCGACGCGGCGGCCTGCATCCTGTTCGCGAGCGAACGCGCGACGCAGTGCGCGTTGCAGGCCGTACAGGCGCTCGGCGGCAACGGCTACATCAACGACTATCCGGCGGGGCGGCTGCTGCGCGATGCGAAGCTCTACGAGATCGGTGCCGGCACGAACGAGATCCGCCGCATGCTGATCGGGCGCGAGCTCTTCGAGGCAGGCGGGTGAGCGGCGGCGAAGCGGGGCGTGTGCCGGCCACGCCCACGGGTGATGAGCTTCGCCGGCTCGTGGAGTTCGCGGTGCACCTCGCGCTGCTCGCCGGAGAGCGGATCCTGCCGTACTTCCGTGCGCAGCCCGACGTGATCGACAAGGGTTCCGCGGGCGCCTTCGATCCCGTGACCGCTGCCGATCGCGCGGCGGAGGAAGTCATTCGCGAGGAGATCCGCCGCGAGTTCCCGGAGCACGGGATACTGGGCGAAGAGCACGGCGCGGCGCAGGGCGCAAGCGCGCTCACCTGGATCATCGATCCCATCGACGGCACGCGCGCCTTCATCCTGGGGCAGCTCCACTGGGGCACGCTGATCGCGCTCAACGACGGCTCGCGCCCCGTGCTCGGCGTGATGCGTCAGCCCTATGTGGACGAGACGTTCGTCGGTTCGGCGCTCGGTGCCGAGCTGCGCCGCGGCGGCCTGGCGTCGCCCCTGAAGACGAGAGGCGCGACGCGGCTTCGGGACGCGATCGTCTGTGTCACCGATCCGGCCCTCTTCGAAGCGGCGGAAGAACGAGCCGCCTTCGAACGCCTCGCGTCCGAGGTGCGCATGGTGCGCTACGGTGGGGACTGCTACACGCCGTGCCTCCTCGCGGCAGGTCACACCGATCTCGTCGTCGAAGCGGGTCTCAAGCCCTGGGACGTGCAGCCGCTCGTCCCGATCGTCGAGGCGGCCGGCGGCATCGTCACCGACTGGACCGGCAAGGCGCCGCATGAAGGCGGCACTGCGCTGTACGCGGCGAATCGCGAGCTGCACGCGCAGGCGCTCACGGTGCTTTCGGGAGCGCGCGGCTGATGTTCACGAAGCTCCTCATTGCCAACCGCGGCGAGATCGCGTGCCGCATCGTGCGCACCGCGCGCCGCCTAGGCGTACGGACGGTTGCCGTCTACTCGGACGCGGACGCCGGAGCGCTGCACACGCGCGTTGCCGATGAGGCCGTGCGCATCGGTCCTGCGAGCGCACGCGAGAGTTATCTCAACATCGAAGCGCTTCTGCGCGCCGCGCGGGAAAGCGGAGCCGAGGCCATCCATCCCGGCTACGGCTTCCTGGCGCAGAGCGCCGAGCTCGCCGAAGCCTGCGCGCGCGCCGGTATCGTGTTCGTCGGTCCGCCGCCCGCTGCGATCCGCGCCATGGGTGTCAAGGATCGGGCGAAGTCGCTGATGCAGTCCGCCGGCGTGCCCGTCGTGCCGGGCTACCTCGGCGCGGATCAGAGCCTCGAGCGGCTCGCGGCGGCAGCGAAGCGCATCGGCTTTCCACTGCTCGTCAAGGCCATCGCGGGCGGAGGCGGCAAGGGGATGCGCATCGTGCGCACGGCCGAGCACCTCGAGGAGAGCATCGCGGCGGCGCGGGGCGAGGCCGAGCGGGCGTTCGGGGACGGCCGCGTCATGCTCGAGCGCTACGTGGAGAACGCGCGGCACGTCGAGGTGCAGGTCATCGCGGATCGCCACGGCAACTGTATGCATCTCCTCGAGCGCGACTGCTCGCTGCAGCGGCGCTACCAGAAGATCATCGAGGAAGCACCGGCGCCGCGGCTGCCGGACGATCTTCGCGCTCGTCTGCACGCGGCAGCCGTCGCCGCGGCGCGGGCAGTGGACTACGAGAACGCGGGCACGGTGGAGTTCGTCGTGGGCGGCGGCGAGTTCTACTTTCTGGAGATGAACACGCGCCTGCAGGTCGAGCATCCCGTCACGGAGATGATTCTCGGGATCGACCTGGTCGAATGGCAGCTTCGTGTCGCCGCCGGCGAGCCGCTTCCTCTGCGGCAGGATCAGATCCGGGCCTCCGGTCACGCAATCGAAGCGCGCATCTACGCGGAGGACCCGCGCAACGGTTTCCTGCCTTCGGGAGGCAGGATCGAGCGTCTCGTGTGGCCTGCGCCGGCGCCACATCTGCGGATCGATGCCGGCGTGGAGGAGGGCGACAGGGTCGTCGTCGACTATGACGCACTGCTCGCGAAGCTCATCGTGCACGCGGCGGATCGAGACACCGCGCTCGCGCGTCTGCGCGAATCGCTTCAGGGCGTTCGGGTCGAGGGTGTGACCACGAATCTCGCCGCGCTGCTCGCGCTCGCGGGAGACCCGCAGGTGCAGTCGGGAGATGTCTCGACGCGTCTCATCGACGAGCGAGGTGCGGCGCTGCTGCCCGATGCCGGCGCGCAGACCGAGCGCGCCGCGGTACTCGGGGCAGTGAGTCTTCTGGTGGACGCTGGCGCGCTCGCGTCGCCGGCGGGTTCACCCTGGGACCTCGCGGACGGCTGGTCGGTCCACGGCGCCGGCGAGTCTCTGGTGCGTCTCGAGAGCGCTTCGGACACTTATCTGGCGAGCGTGCGGCGCGGACCGGATGGCGACTGGCTCGTCCGTCTCGGCACGCGCGAGAGCCGTCTGCAGGGACTTTCGATCATCGAACGCACAGGTGGAGCGCTGCGGCTCACCGGCCGGCTCGGGAGCACGCCGATCGGATGGACCGCGCACGTGGAGCCCGACAGGGTTTCCGTCTGGCTCGACGGCGAGTGGCATCGCTTCGAGCGGCTGAGCCGTGCCAGCGAGGCGGGAGCAGCCGCCGTCGAAGGCGTGATCCGTGCGTCCATGCCCGGGCTCGTGCTCGCCGTGCGGGTGAATCCCGGCGATCGGGTCACACGAGGCCAGGCGCTGGTGGTGCTCGAGGCGATGAAGATGGAGCACACGATGACCGCATCGGGCACCGGCGTCGTCTCCGAGGTGCGCGTGCGGGCGGGCGACCGCGTGCGTGAGGGCGACGCGCTGCTCGCGATCAGCGCTGGGGAGGATTGAGCTCCAGGAGATCCTCGGGCGTGTCGATGTCGATTGCGGCGCGCGGCATCGGCACGCGCACGACGCGGTCACTGTAACGCCGGAGCAGCATCTGCGCCCCGCGGTCTCCGCGCAGCTCGAGCAGATCGCCGAACGTCCAGCGGGGGAAGATCGCCGGCGCGCCGGTCGTCGTGCCGTATTGCGCGGCGATGATGTAATCGGGCTGCCGTTGCCACGCCTCGGCGAGGCGCTTCAGGTCCTGCGCCGTCACGGCTGCCTGGTCGGCGAGGATCAGCATGACGCCACCGCAGCTCCCCGGCAGCCGTTCGACAGCGACGCGGATGGAGCTCGCGAGACCCTCGCTCCAGTTGCGGTTGATGACCACCGATGCCGGCGAGTGGCGGAGGAGTGGGGTGAGCTCCGCGGCGCGCGCGCCGAGCACTACCGTGACGGCGTAGCCGGCAACTTCCACGGCGCGCGAGACGATGGTGTGCAGAAGCGGCCGACCGTCGACCCGGACGAGCTGCTTCGCCGAACCGAAGCGCGAGGAAGCTCCCGCGGCGAGCACCACCGCGTGCAGCGCCGAGCCTGAGGCTTCTCCAGCTTCAGTATTCACGCGCGCCGTGCCCCTTCGTTGCCGGATCCATCCGCCGGAACGCACCCATCTTCGAGTCTGACACCCGCCGGAAGGGCGCGCACGATCGCTTCCCAGGCGGCGCGCTCCTCCAGAATGGAATCGGCGTCTACGCTCGCGAATCGCCGCCATTGTGCGGCGGTCCAGGTATCCGCGCGTGAAAGTCCGCACTGCGGCAGGCTGAGTGCCGATGCAAGGACGTGCGCGCAGGCGCGGCACGCTGCGGCGAGCCGCGCCGGATCGGTGCCATCGGTGCCCGCACGCATCGCACGCTCGAGCTCCGCGAGGCTCCCCTCGCACGTCGCAGGATCGGCGATCTCCGGCGCCGTACGTGCATCACCGGACTTCCGCGTCGACGCATCGGCGGGAGAATCGGTCGGCTGAGACGCCGCGCGAACCCGCGCGAGCCAGCGTCGGCCTGAGCGCACCAGATACTCCGCGCAGGCTTTCAGGAATGCGTCCGGAGGGGCTTCCGGGCCGGAGAACGCTTCGGCGCACGCGCGTGCGACGGCAAGAAGGTGCCGGTGCTCGAGAGCGACCTGGGAACGGATGTATTCGAGCTCGTTCACTTGAGGGTCCGGTTACTGCATGTGCTGGCCGATCGGGCCGCGGGACCTTATGCGTTTCACAGCTTGCCGCACAAGATTTGCCGGAACGGGACGACTGGGCGAGGATCGACGGCGCAGCCAAGGGTCCTGCGCATCCAGAGCAGGCGGCACGAGCTAGACTCCACTTCAGGACTCGTCCGTAAGCCAATGAAAGTATTGGTCTACTTTGCTCTGGTCCTGATCGCCGCGCTGGGCGTGGCAGGCTATGCGGGCCGCGACCTGCAGCCGGAGGAGCTCGAGGCACGCTTCGCGCAGCCGCCTTCCCGGTTCGTGACGCTCGACGGCGTGCGAGTGCACTTCCGCGACGAGGGTCAGGGTCCAGCGATCCTTCTGCTCCACGGACCGCGCGCGAGTCTTCTCATGTGGGAGCCGTGGGCCGAGGAGCTGCGCGAGCGCTATCGCGTCGTTCGCTTCGATCTGCCGGGCTGCGGGCTCACAGGGCCTGATCCGACCGGCGACTATTCGCTCGAGCGGACCATCGAGCTCGTGGAACGATTCGCGGATCGCATGGGGCTCGAGCGTTTCGCGCTCGGCGGCGCGTCCGTCGGCGCCACCGCGGCGATCCACTACACCGCAGCCCATGAAGAGCGCGTCGCCCGCCTCATCGTTGTGGGTCCGGATATCGGTTTCCCGCGATCGCACGCGATGCGCGCCGGCGGGCCGGCGTCCGACGCGAGCGTTTCCTGGGGCGAGCGGGCCATGGCGCGCTTCGTGCCGCGCCTCGTCACGGAGGAGCTGCTGCGGCACGGATTCGCCGATCCTGCGCGCGTCAGCGACGAGCTCGTCGAAGAGTGGCATCTGCTGTGGCGCCGCCAGGGCAATCGCCGCGCCGAGCTGATGCGTCTGCAGCAGTACGATCCCGGTGACGTCGGAGGGAGCCTGAGACGCATCCGCGCGCCGGTGCTGCTCCTCTGGGGCGCGCTGCCCGAAGCGGACGCCGACATGTCGCTGGCCGCGGCACGCGAGCAGCTCGTCAATGCGCACAGCGTGCGGGTCGAGATCGTGCGGGGCACGGGCGCGTTGCCGGTGCTCGAGGATCCGCACGGAACGGCAAGACGTGCGCGCGACTTCCTGGATGCCGGCAATGCCGACGTGCCCTTCGATCCCTTGCCCGAGCCGGATTCTCTGCGGCCGATGGAGCCCGAGCTGCCCATCGACGGCGAGGACACCATTCGCGCTGCGGGACTCGGTACCGGCGTGAAGGGCGCGCTGGCGCGCGGCTGATCCTCTGCTGCTCCCGGCGGCGTCCGCCGCGTCAGGCGGATGTCGAGCTGAACGGCCGTCCCTCGAGGCCGTGCAGGAAGGCGTGAATCTCCGCGACGATCGCGAGCGCGATCGATTCCGGTGCCCGTCCGCCGAGCGCAAGCCCCACCGGTGCACGCAGTCGCGGACGCAGGACTTCGGCGAGCTCGCCGAGATCGGTGAGCAGCCGCTCGCGGCGGTGCGCCGGTCCGAGGAGACCCACGTAACGCGGGCCCCGCTTTGCGAGCGCGCGCAGGTATTCGAGATCCGACGCCAGGTGATGACTCATCACGACCGCGGCGTCGAACTCCGCGGGATCGAGATGGCTCGTGAGCTCATCGGGCCGCGAGAGCACGACACGCTCTGCGAGCGGAAAGCGTTCGCGCTGTGCGTAGGCCGGACGATGATCCACCAGCACGACCTTCCAGCCGAGCCGCGCGGCGAAGTCGACGATCGGCAGCGTATCCGGGCCTGCGCCGAGGAGCAGAAGGCGCGGCGGGAGGGCGAGCGGCAGCACGAAGACACGCCCGACTGCAGCAACGTCTTCCATCCACGGGGCTCGTCCCGAGCGCGCGGCCGATTCGAGGAGAGACCGCAGCGCGACCGAACGCTCGTCCGTGCCGTCCGGCAGCACGACCGCTCCGCGCCGCTCATCGGACCGCGCCGGTTCGACGACGAGCGCGATCGCGGTAGGTGACTGCGCGGCGTGCGCCGCGACGAGATGCGCGAGCGGCTGCCAGTCGTTCGCGGGGCCCACTCGGAGCAGAAGGATCTGCATCGCCCCTTCGCATCCGACGCCGAGCCCCCACAGGAGATCGTCCGGACCGCGCATGTCGTAGCTGACGGTGCGCGGCTCTCCCGAATCGATGACCGCGCGCGCGTGCTCGCGCAGGTCGCCTTCGAGACAGCCGCCCGAGAGCAGTCCCGCGTATTCGCCAGTCGAGGCGATCAGCATCAGCGCACCCGGTTTGCGGTACGTCGAGCCGGCAGTATCGAGCACGACGGCAAGCGCGGCCGCACGCCCGGCGGCGCGCTCGCGCTCGTAAAGGGGAAGAAGCGGAGCGAGAGAGGATTCCACGGCGCGCGATTATGCCAGCGCCGAGGGGAGGGCCGCTGAAATTCAACACTCCCGTGCCGGCGTCCATTGCATCCGCGCGCCCGCGAAGCGTGTAATTACACACATGGTTAATAAACCTCAGTCTTCGCGGCGCGCGGCCGGAGTTCCGCCGGTCGCTCCCGCAGGCGGGGCGAGGCGGCGCCGATCGCGCGGCCGGCCACGCGCGGGCCATTCGGAGAACGTCCGCGAGGCGCTGCTCGAGGCGGCGCGCGAGCTCTTCCTGCGCTACGGCTTCCGCGCCGTGTCGAGCCGGCAGGTCGCCGCGGCGGCAGGGGCCAACGTCGCGATGATCCGCTACTACTTCGGCGGCAAGGAGGGGCTCTATCGCGAGATGCTGGAGTCGATCCTCGCACCGCTTCGAAGCCGCATCGACGCGATGGTGGCGCGCGAAGTCGAGGTGGATCTCGGCGGGCTGATCGCCGGCGTGACGCGCACGTGGGCCGCCAATCCGTGGATGGTCGGGCTCGTCCTGCGCGAGGTGCTGCCGCCGGACGGACCGCTGCGGCCCATGTTCCTCAAGGAAGTCGCGGGAAGGCTCGCGCCGCTCGTCGAGTCGCTGGTGCGCGACGAGATCGAGCGCGGCCGGCTCCGTTCCGACCTCGATCCTGAGCTCATCGTGCTCTCGATGGTGAGTCTCGCGGCGTTTCCGTTCCTGGCCTACCAGCTCACGAGCCGGCTCTTCGGCGTGCGGCTCGACGAAGCGTTCGCGGAGCAGCTTGCCGGCCACATCCGCGAGGTGCTGTATCACGGGCTCGCGCCTCGGGCCGGCCATACTGAAGAGCGAAGGCAATCGAGATGAGCATGCCGGGGACACTCACCAGCGTACGACTGCGCGTGCTCTTGCCGCTCGCCGTGGGAATCGCCGTGCTCCTTGCCGCGTGCACCAGGGAGGATCCCCCGCGTCTGCCCGGTACGCTCGAGCGCGATCGCATCGAGATCGCTGCCGAGGCTTCCGAGCCGATCACCGCCATCGAAGTGCGCGAAGGCGAGCGCGTCGAGGCGGGACGCGTGCTCCTCCGTCAGGAAACGCAGCTCGCCGAAGCGCGCGCCGCGCTCGCCGCCGCGGAGGCGCGCCTCAAGGAGATCACCCTCAGCAACGAAAGACTGATCGTGCGCGCGCCGCAGGCTGCAATCGTCGATGCACTGCCGTACGAGGTGGGCGAGCGCCCGCCACAGGGCGGCACGATCGCCGTGCTGCTCGCGGACACCGCACCTTACGCGCGCGTGTACATCCCGGAGCCGCTGCGCGTGCGCGTCCGGCCGGGCAGCCGGGCGCTCGTCTATGTCGACGGTCGCGAGGATCCGCTGCCCGGCACGATGCGCTTCGTGTCGAGCGAAGCGGCATTCACGCCGTATTACGCTCTCACACAGCGTGATCGGAGTCGCCTCAGCTTCCTCGCGGAGGTCGAGGTGACGGACCCGCGGGCTCGCGATCTGCCCGTGGGAGTACCGGTCGAAGTGGAGCTCATCGAGGTGGGGCGTGAGTGAGAGCGCCCCTCCGGGAATGGTTGCGGACGAGCCGCCCGCGATCGAGGCGCACGGGCTGACGCGGCGCTTCGGACACGTGCTCGCGGTCGATCACGTGACGCTCTCGATCCCGCGCGCTCGCATCTACGGCTTCCTCGGCCCGAACGGCTCCGGAAAGTCCACCACCATCCGCATGCTGTGCGGCCTGCTGACGCCGACGTCGGGAACGATCCGCGTGCTCGGTCACGAAGTACCGCGCGACGCGGAGGCGCTGCGGGCCCGTATCGGCTACATGACCCAGAAGTTCTCGCTCTGGGAAGACCTCACCGTGCGCGAGAACCTGGAATTCATCGCGCAGGTGTACACGCTGGAGCGGGCGCGGGCGAAGCGCCGCATCGCCGAGGTGATCGAGGAGTTCCGGCTGGAGGAGCTCGAGAAGCGGCTGGCGGGGACATTGAGCGGCGGCCAGCGGCAGCGCCTCGCGCTCGCGGCGGCGACGCTCCACGAGCCGCAGCTCCTCCTCCTCGACGAGCCGACGAGCGCGGTCGATCCTCAGAGTCGGCGCGACTTCTGGGAAAGCCTCTTCGCGCTCGCCGCGCGCGGCACGACGATCCTCGTCT
>QGVD01000074.1 GCA_003242685.1 Pseudomonadota bacterium
CGATCATGTGGATGTCTTTGAAAGCCGGGGGGAAGGGGCCCGGCCTCGATTCCGTTGCCTCGGAGGAGGCGCGGCGCATCTACGGCCAGCGTCCCGACCTGGTGCTCTGTAAGAGTGCCTACGAGGCCGCTGAAGGCGCGGATGCGCTCGCCATCGCCACGGAGTGGCAGGAGTTCCGCAGCCCGGACTTCGACCGGTTGCGCGAGCTGCTGAAGTCCCCCCTGATCTTCGACGGCCGCAATCTCTACGAGCCGTCCATGCTGGAACGCTTCGGATTCACGTACTACGCGATCGGGCGCGGCAGGACGACGCCCGGCTGAGGGATCACGTTTCGCGGTGGAGCCATGGAAACGAGAGTCACGTTGAGACCGGGTGTGGCGCGGTTCGTCGAGCAGATGGTGCGTATGGGCGAGGCATCCTCCGCGGAGGCGTACGTCAACGCGCTCATCGAGGAGCGGATCGCGAGCTACGACCCATGGTTCAGGCGGAAGCTGGCGGAAGCCGCGGCTGCGGGTGTGGGCGGGTCGACCGGGGACGAGGCAGGCGGGCCGAAGCCCCCGAGACTCACCTGATCCGCCCCGAACCCGGTTGTCTCGCCGCAGAGTGCCCCGGGGGGCATCCGACCGCGCGCCGTTCGCGATAGGGTAGTATTCGGGCACCATGCTTACTCCTGTCATCCTTTCCGGCGGCGCCGGAACGAGACTGTGGCCCCTCTCGCGCGAGCTCTATCCCAAGCAGCTCCTCGCCCTCACGGGCGAGCGTACGATGCTGCAGCAGACGGCGTTGCGCCTCGAGGGCATGGGTGCGGCGGCGCCTGTCGTGGTGTGCAACGAGGCACACCGCTTTCTCGTGGCCGAGCAGCTCCGGCAGATCGACGTCCAGCCTCAGGCCATCGTGCTCGAGCCGGCCGGGCGCAACACTGCGCCGGCCATCGCTCTTGCTGCACTCGCGGCGCTGAAGGCAGCAGAGAGCAACGGCGCAGGCAGCGGTGTGGATCCGATTCTGCTGGTGCTTCCGGCGGATCACGTCATCCGCGACGTGCCGGCCTTCCAGAAGACCATCCGCGCGGCGTTGTCCGCGGCCGAGCGCGGGAGCCTCGTGACCCTCGGCGTCGTTCCGCGAAGCCCTGAGACGGGCTATGGCTACATCCTGCGCGGCGAGCCGCTCGGCACGGCGTATCGCATCGCGCGCTTCGTCGAGAAGCCGAGTCTCGAGCGGGCTCAGGAGTTCGTGCGCTCCGGCCAGTACCTCTGGAACAGCGGCATGTTCATGTTCCGCGCCCGCCGCTATCTGGAAGAGCTCGAGCGCTTCGCGCCCGAGATTGCCGCGAGCTGCCGGACTGCTTTCGCCAGGGCGAAGACCGACCTCGATTTCACACGCATCGATGCGGCCGCGTTCGCGAAGTGCCCGAGCGACTCCATCGACTACGCGGTGATGGAGAAGACTTCCGACGCCGTGGTCGTGCCGCTCGATGCGGGCTGGAGCGACGTCGGCTCCTGGGCCGCGCTGCACGAGGCGTGTGACGCGGATGCGCACGGCAACGTGACGCGCGGCGACGTGATCGTCGAAGACACGTCCGGCTGCTATCTCTATTCGGAGAGCCGGCTCGTGGCGACGGTGGGCCTGAAGGACCACGTCGTCGTGGAGACTAAGGACGCCGTCCTCGTGGCACCGAAGGACCGGGTGCAGGACGTGAAGAAACTCGTCGCGCGGCTCAAGGAACAGGGGCGCTACGAGCACTCGCTGCATCGCGAGGTGTATCGTCCCTGGGGCAGCTACGACAGCATCGAGAACGGCGAGCGTTTCCAGGTGAAGCGGCTCAAGGTGAAGCCCGGCGCCTCGATGTCGCTGCAGCTCCATCATCATCGCGCCGAGCACTGGATCGTGGTGTCGGGCACGGCACGCATCACGCGCGGCGACGAGGTGTTCCTGCTCGAGGAGAATCAGTCGACGTACATTCCGATCGGGACCCGTCACCGCATCGAGAATCCCGGCAAGATCCCGCTGCACATCATCGAAGTGCAGTCGGGCTCCTATCTCGGCGAGGACGACATCGTCCGCTTCGAGGATCGCTACGGGCGCGAAGGCAGAAGCGACTGACAGGCGTTCGTTCTTCCTGCCCGGTGTAATTCGGAGGGGTTGCCAGTCTTGTCCACCAAGCGCATTCATCTGATCGCCGCCGCGCGGCCCAACTTCATGAAGGTCGCGCCGCTCTATCACGCCCTGAGCGGCGAGTCGTGGTGCACCGTGGAGATCGTGCACACCGGGCAGCACTACGATCCGAACATGTCCGACGCGTTCTTCCGCGACCTCAGGCTCCCCGCGCCGCACTTCCATCTCGAGGTCGGCAGCGGCACCCACGCGGAGCAGACGGGCAGGACGATGATGGCGTACGAGAAAGTGTGCTTCGAGCACCGGCCCGACTGGATCGTCGTGGTGGGCGACGTGAACGCCACCGCGGCGTGCGCCATGGTGGGCGCGAAGCTGTGCATCCCGGTCGTGCATCTCGAGGCGGGGCTCCGCAGCCGCGACCGGACCATGCCGGAGGAGATCAACCGGCTCGTGACCGACGCCATCGCCGACGTGCTCTGGACGCCCTCGCACGATGCGGACGCCAATCTGCGTGCCGAAGGGGTGCCGGAGGAGAAGATCGAGTGCGTCGGCAACATCATGATCGACTCGTTCGAGATGATGCGCGAGCAGATCGCCGCCGCCGGCACACGCGAGCGCCTCGGACTTGCCGGCAAGCCGTACGCGGTCGTCACGCTCCATCGGCCGTCGAACGTCGATCATCGCGACAAGCTCGCGGAACTGGTCGGCGAGCTCGTGCGCGTGTCGCGGGATCTGCAGATTCTCTTCGCCGTGCATCCGCGCACTCGACGCCGGCTGGAAGAGTTCGGCCTGCTCGATCAGCTCACCGGCGCACCGGGCGTCCTCCTCAGCGAGCCGCTCGGCTACGTCGATTTCATGAATCTCGTCTCCGGCTGCACGATCGTCATCACCGATTCGGGCGGAGTGCAGGAAGAGACGACGTACCTCGGTATCCCCTGTGCAACGCTGCGCGAGAACACCGAGCGGCCGGTCACGATCACCGAAGGAACGAACCGTCTGCTGAAGCCCCACGAAATCGTCGACGCGGCACGGCGAGCCGCGGCAGGTGAGTGGCCGAAGGGTCGCCGCCCCGATCTCTGGGACGGCAGGACGGCGCTGCGTGCGGCCGAGAGTCTGCGGCGCCGTTCGGGCATCGAGCGCGGGGAAAGAGACCTGCAGTCGGCGGGAGCCGGCGCCACTCACTGAAACCTCAGACCCGCGCGCACCGGGCGCGTGGGGCCGAAAAGTGCCCGGCGACGGCAGGGCCGGAGTTCGCGGCGAGGCGTTCCTGGAGGCCGAGCTGTCGCTTCCTGGCGTCAGGGAAGGTGAGCCGGGAACGGTGCTTGCAGTCCGACTCGACATGCCGGACAAGCTTCTTGAAGCAGCGAGTCGCTTCGAGGTGCCTGCGGATGGAGCCGCGGGACCCGGCGGATTGCCGGGCGCACGGATCTGGGCGCACTGGCCGCGGCACCGACTCGAGCTCTGCCACGATCTGCTGTCTAAAGTGCTCGTGCAGCACCCGCAGGCCGAGTTCAGAGCGGAAGGTGCGGGCCGCTGGCGCGCAGGCGTCGGCGACTGGAATCACGTCGGGACTTTCGAGGATGCGGTGGCCTCGCTCGCGCTGCACCTTTCGGAGCGCACGTACCGCGAGCGGCGGCAGCGCGAGACCGGCGAGCTGCATCACCACTGACCGCGGACTTCGTCCGCGCTCCTCCCCACTCTCATCATTCTCACGTCGGCGGGACCCGCAGGAGCTCCCCGGCCGTGTCCGCGCGAGCCGCTCTGCCGGAATGTCTTAAACTAACGCGGCTCTCCGGATCGCGGCGGCGACGGTCCGCGATCGCACCGTTTCACGAAAGGACCCGCATCGATGTCAAAGCTCACATGCTTCAAGGCCTACGATGTACGTGGGCGGATTCCCGACGAAATCAATCCGCAGCTCGCCTACGACATCGGCCGCGCGTACGCCGGGTTCGTGAAGCCGAAGACCGTTGCCGTGGGGCGCGACATCCGGCTTTCGAGCGCCGAGCTCGCCGACGCCGTGAAGCGCGGACTCACTGACAGCGGCTGCGACGTCGTCGACATCGGGCTGTGCGGCACTGAGGTCGTCTATTTCACGACCTTCGCGGAGAAGCTCTCCGGCGGAATCATGGTCACCGCGAGCCACAATCCGCCCGACTACAACGGCATGAAGTTCGTGCGCGAGGAGTCTCGTCCGATCAGCGGCGACACGGGGCTCAAGGACATGGCCGCGATGATCGAGTCCGGGAATCTGCCGCCGAAGGCGGCGGGGCCGGAACCCGTCGCGCACTCGACATCAGCGGCAAGTATCTCGAGCACCTGCTGAGCTACGTCGACCGGAGCAGGCTCCGCAGACTCAAGGTGGTCGTCAATGCGGGCAACGGCGGGGCAGGGCTCATCGTCGACCGGCTCGAGCCGCACCTGCCGTTCGAGTTCGTGAAGATCCATCACGAGCCGGACGGCACGTTTCCGAACGGCGTGCCGAACCCCATGCTCGAGGAGAACCGCGCGGCGACCATCGAGGCGATCCGCCGCACCGGTGCCGACGTCGGCCTCGCGTGGGACGGCGACTACGACCGCTGCTTCTTCTTCGACGAGCACGGCAACTTCATCGAGGGCTACTACCTCGTGGGCCTGCTCGCCGAGAGCTTCCTGAAGCGTGAGCCGGGTGCGCGCATCGTGCACGACCCCCGTCTCACCTGGAACACCATCGAGATCGTGCGCCGCTATGGTGGAGAGCCCGTGCTGTGCAAGTCGGGCCATGCCTTCATCAAGCAGAAGATGCGCGAAGTCGACGCCGTCTACGGCGGCGAGATGAGCGCGCATCACTACTTCCGGAAGTTCTCCTACGCCGACAGCGGGCAGATTCCCTGGCTCCTCGTCCTGCAGGAGATCTGCGAGCGCGGCAAGACGCTTTCCGAGCTCGTCGGCGAGCGCATGAGGCTCTTTCCGGCAAGTGGCGAGATCAACCGGCATCTCGAGGGCGACTCGAAGGCGGTGCTCGCGAAGGTGCAGAAGCACTACGAGAAGAGCGCGAAGTCCATCGATTTCACGGACGGGCTCTCGATGGAGTTCGACGACTGGCGCTTCAATCTGCGTGCGTCCAACACCGAGCCGCTGGTGCGGCTCAACGTGGAGTCGCGCGGGAGCGAGCAGCTCATGCGGGAAAAGACCGCCGAGGTGCTCAAGCTCATCGACGGCTGAGCTTCCTTACGAACCCGCTTTCCGTTTCGTGGGCTTCCGCACCCGACGCGACTGCTCGCGCCGGGTGCGGAGACGATCTCCGTATCAGCTCACCACCTGCCTACCTCACCGTTGCGGAGACCGGGTTGGAGCGGACGCTTTCGATACCGGCAGTCGTGTACGAACTGATGGCGAAGTACCACGTTCCCGGCGAGAGGTTCTCGATCACGTAGGACGTGAGGCCGGGGTTGGCGACCTGGGCGCTCCGGTCCAGCGTGCCCGGCGACGTGCCGTAGTAGATGCGGTACCCGGCGAGATTCGTCAGCTGTGAGCCATCGGTGTTCTCGGTCGGCGGTGTCCACGTCAGGGTCACGGACCCGGTCGCGATCTCGTTCACGGTAATCGAGAACGGCGGCAGCGACACGGTCGAATTGCCGTCACTGACGGAGATCACGATGTTCGAGTACGTACCGACGTGCGCGGACGTCGGAGTTCCCGAAAGTCGCCCGGTCGAGGTGTTGAACGACGCCCACTCGGGCTTGTTCTGGATGGAGAATGTGAGCGTATCGCCGTTGGGATCGGACGCGTTCGGCTGGAAGCTGTAGCTCGCACCGACGTTCACGCTGGTAGCAGGCGTGCCGGAAATGGTCGGCGGAGAGTTGGATGTGGGCGCCGCGCTCACGTTGAGCGTGAAGGCCGGCAGGGACGTCGAGGTCTTGCCGTCGCTCACGCTGATGATGATGTTCGGGTAGGACCCGACGTGGGACGAGCCCGGCGTGCCCGAGAGGCGGCCGGTCGAGATGCTGAAGCTCGCCCAGGAAGGCTTGTTCTCGATCGAAAACGACAGCGTGTCACCGTCCGGATCGCTCGCGGTCGGGCGGAAGGAATAGGCGGTGCCGACCGTGGCCGTCGTCGCCGGCGTGCCCGAGATCGTCGGGGCACCATTCGGCGGTGCCTGCACGGTGATCGTGAAGGCGTTCAGCGCTGCGGTCGCCTTGCCGTCGCTCACGGAGATCACGATGTTCGTGTAGCTCCTGACGTGATTCGTCCCAGGAGTGCCGGAGAGCCGGCCCGTGCGCGAGTTGAAGCTTGCCCATGAGGGACGATTGACGATCGAGAATGTCAGCGTATCGCCGTCGGCATCGGAAGCAGTGGGCTGGAAGCTGTAGCTCTGGCCCGCGACGACGGTCGTCGGCGGTGCACCGGAGATGGTCGGGGCGTTGTTCGATGGCGCCGGAGCCTCATCACGCGGCTGCACCACGATGTGGAAAGGCCCGACCGTAACGCTGTCAGTGCCGTCGGAGACGACGATCTCGATCGCTGCGGATTCGCCGACATCTCCATCACGGGGGATTCCACTCAGGCGGCCCGTGCTCTCATCGAAGCTCGCCCATTCGGGACGATTGACGATCGAGAACGTCAGCGTGTCGCCGTCGGCATCGGTCGCGTCGGGCTGATAGTCGTACTGCTCACCGACCCTGACTGCGGTGCTCGGTGCGACATTGACCACGGGCGGATTGTTCGCCGGAGGTGGCGTGCCGGGGGGCTCGGGCTCCGGAGGAGGGCCACCGACCGGTGCTGAGACTGGCGGCGGATCAGCACTGCCGTCGTCCGTCTGATCCTCGCCTCCGCAGCTCGCGAGGCTGATCGCAGCCAGCAGGTAAAGTGCAGCGTGCAGCAGCCACGGGCTGCGCAGAGTCCGGTGTCCGTCCATCGTTCCCCGACCGTTCCGTAACGACCCTCAAGTGGTATCGCTCGGGCTGCGAAGCGCGGTCGGGGCGAGAAGTGGGCGGCTGGCTCGACGGACTTGACGACTCCGTCGTTGCCGGCAACCCCGCTATCTTCAGGACTTTCCCTGTGCCCAAGACCGGAGGCTTTGCGTCCCCGCTTCACAGCGGGTTTGCCCTTGAGCTTGGGGCCCAGTAAATCGCTGAGCTCGAGTGAACGCAATCTGTCGGCACGTGCCGACATTCAGCACACAGGCGGCGCGAAACTTGCCGCCTGCCTTTGCGTCGCGATCGGAAGCAGTTTCTGTCAAGTCCGACGCATCACGTCTCGATGCACCGTGTGTGTCGAATTCGACTCGTCGAGATCGACGACGGGATCAGATAAACAGAACTCCGGGGAAAGTGGGCGGATAAAGAAAAGCCCGGCGAAGCCGGGCTTTTCTGATTCGAGCGCTGCTTCGTGTTTCAGCGCATCTTGCGGCGCAGAGAGAATCCCAGCGCGGCGAGACCCATGCCGATGAGGGCAAGGGAACCCGGCTCGGGAACGCTCGTCGTCGGCGGCCCGTCGAAGCGAGTGACGTGGCTTATCTGAAAGTCCTTGCTCGGCAGATTCATCGCATCGCTGAGCAGATTCGAGTCGAACACGCCCCAGGCGAGATCGGCAAGGTTCTGGAAGAGTGCGATGCGCGTCGCATTCTTGATGAGAAAGTACTCCGGTGCCGGACCCGTGATCGCGAATGCGAACACCCCCGCCTGGTCCGTTTCGTAGTAGCTCACGTTGGTGTCCCTGATCTGATAGGTCACGGGGTCCACACCGAGCGAGCTGAGAACCGAGTTGACCCAGTTGGTTTCTGTGGTGGGACTGCTATTGCCCTGCTGCGCAGCTTCGGCAATGAAGATGTCGACGGAACCGACGTCGACGTTCATGTAAGGGCCGCTCGTGATGATCACCGCGTGGCCGGCCTGGGAAAGACTCAATCCGAGGATCCCCGCCGCCAGTGCTGCTGCAATATGTCGTTTCATGTCTTCGCTTTCGTTGGTTCGATGATCGGACCGCTCCGATCGCTGCAGCACTTGATAAGCCTTGGTGTTTCAATGACTTACGTGTTTGTCGCGCGGGGCGGCCTGCCTGGATCGTAAAGGAGTCCGACAGGGCCGCGGCGTTCGGTTGACGCAAGTCACACCCCGCGGGACGGCGCTGGTCTGCTTTCGGGAAAGACCACACAATCCGCGGCACCCATGCTGAGTTATGTCCTCTGCGCGGCCACTTTCCTGGCTCTCCTCATCCTCACGTTCACGCGCTGGCGAGCGAGGTGCGCGGGCTCGGGAATCGCCGCCGTATTCGCTGCGCAGGTCGCATGGTCCGCTTTCATTCTGATGGGGGAGGCGGGCGTCGCGGTCCCCCTGGGCCTCTTCCTCGCCATCGAGTATCTCCGTGGCCTGGCATGGGCGTACGTCCTCGCCAAGCTTCTTGCCCGGTCGGCGGATCCCGCTGTTGGACGGGGAGCGCTGAGAGTCCTGGCCGGCATCGCTGTCGCCGCGGTTCTGGCTTCCGCGGGTTCTCTGATCGCCGGAGGCAGCTCCTCCGCGCACTACTTCGCCAGTGCCTGGCTCTGGGGAGGTCTGACGATCTCCATCCTCGGACTGGTGCTCGTCGAGCAGGTCGCGCGCAACACGCGCAGGGGAGGCGAGTGGCGTCTCCGGTACGTCTGGCTCGCCGTCGGAGCGCTCTTCACTTTCGATCTGTGTCTGTATTCGATCTCGCTGCTCAAGGGTGCCATCGATCAGGCGTTGTGGACCGCCCGGGGTCCCGTCAATGCGCTGCTCGGCGTGCTGTTCGCGATCGGTCTGCAGCGTATCCAGGTGTGGCAGGCCGCCTCTCTCCTCTCGCCGCGGGTCGTCTTCTTCAACGCCGCGCTGCTCGCCTGCGCGGCTTACGTCCTCGCGATGGCTGCGGTGAGCTATCTGGTTCGCACGCTCGGCGGCACCTGGGGGGCGGTCGCGCAGACGGTCTTCCTGACCGGCGCGGCGCTGGTGCTCGTCGCCGCAGTGCTCTCCCACCAGGTTCGCGCCTGGGCACGAGTCATGGTGGCGAAGTACATCTTTCCGTACCGCTACGACTACCGTGCGGAATGGCGCAAGCTCACCGAAGCGCTTTCGGCGACGACCGATGAGCCGATCCACGAACGCGTGACCCACGCCATGAGCGCGTTGATCCACTGCGGTGCGGGCGGCCTGTGGCTGCGCGATGCGCACGGCACCTATGTCCCGGCGGGAGGAGATCTGGCGCCTCCCGATGGGCCCCAGGAATCGGGGGCGGCGGAGTTCCTCGAGTGGCTGCGCACCCGTGAGTGGATCTACGACCTCGAGGAGCTGCGAGGCGGGAGGAACAGAGGCGGAGCACCTCTGCCGCCGGCATGGCTCCTCGACGATCAGCGTTTCTCGTTCATCGTGCCGCTGGTGTGCGGTGAGTCGCTCGTCGGCTTCGTGGTTCTCGGTCAGCCGCTCGTCGCGATCCGGCTCACCTGGGAGGAGATCGATCTGCTGCGGGCGGCGGGGCGCCAGGTCGCGAGTCACCTTGCCTTCGAGCAGGCGGCGAAGCGGCTCGCGGAAGCCCAGCAGTTCGAGGCGGTGAACCGTCTCACGACGGTGCTCATGCACGATCTGCGGCATCTCATCGCGCAGCAGGCGCTCGTCGTTCAGAACGCGGCCAGGCATCGTCACAATCCCGAGTTCATCGACGACGCCATTCTGACGATCGACAGCTCGGTCAAACGGATGACGCGGCTGATGGAGGATCTGCGCAGCGGCGTGCTGACCGAGCAGGCCCGCCGCGTGGAGCTCGGCGAGCTGTGCGCGGAGCTCGTACGGCGTACCGCGACGCGCCGGCCTGCGCCGCGACTCGACGTCAGAGATCGCGAGATCGAGGTCATCCTCGACCGGGATCGCCTGCTCGACGTGCTCGAGCACGTCGTGCGCAACGCGCAGGACGCGACGCCGGAGGACGGAACGGTGTCGGTCATCGTGCGACGCGCGGCGCAGCACGCCGTGATCGAAGTGGCGGATACTGGCATCGGAATGGACGCCGAGTTCATTCGTACGCGTCTGTTCCGCCCGTTCGATACCACGAAAGGGAAGGAAGGGATGGGAATCGGTGCATACGAAGCGCGGGAATTCGTCCGCAAGTGCGGCGGCAGCGTGGACGTCGAGAGCGCGCCGGGCAGGGGAACGCGGTTCATCATCAGGCTGCCCGTCGCGCCGCCTCTGAGTGCCGGCCATGTCGCGTAAGCTGCTCGTCGTCGAGGACGATCCGGGACTGCAGCGCCAGCTCAAGTGGGCGTTCGAGGGCTTCGAGGTCATCTGCGTGGGTACGCGCGAAGCGGCTCTCGAGGCCGTCGAGCGTCACTCGCCCGCCGTCGTGCTGCAGGATCTCGGTCTGCCTCCCGATCCGAACGGCGTCGAGGAAGGTTTCGCGACACTCGCCGCGACGCTGCGCATCGCGCCGCGGACCAAGGTGATCGTGGTCACCGGACGCGAGGGGCGTGAGCACGCCCTGCGGGCGATCGCGATGGGCGCCTACGACTTCTGTCAGAAGCCGGTCGACACCGAGCTGCTGTCGATGATCATCGAGCGCGCGGTCCACATCCACGAGATAGAGACCGAGCTGCAGCGGCTCACCGAAGCGAAGTCGAAATCGGGTCTTGACGGTGTGATCGCAGGCAGCCCCGCGATGCTCAGGGTGTGCCGCATGATCGAGCGGCTCGCGCCGACGGAAGTCACGGTGCTGCTCCTCGGCGAGAGCGGAACCGGGAAGGAGCGGCTGGCGTCCGCACTGCATGCGCTCAGCCCGCGCGCGGGTAAGCCGATGGTGGCGATCAACTGTGCCGCCATTCCCGAGACGCTGCTCGAGAGCGAGCTCTTCGGCTACGAAAAGGGCGCCTTCACTGGCGCGGTGAAACAGACGATCGGCAAGATCGAGAGCGCGAACGGCGGTACGCTGTTCCTTGACGAGATCGGCGACATGCCGCTCGCCCTGCAGGCCAAGATGCTGCGCTTCCTGCAGGAGCGCGTCATCGAGCGCATCGGCGGCAGGCAGCCGATCCCGGTCGATGTGCGGGTTATCGCCGCGACGAACCGCAATCTCGAGGCGGAGATCGAGCGCGGAAACTTCCGCATGGACCTCTACTACCGCATCAGCGAAGTGACGGTCACCATTCCGCCGCTGCGCGAGAGGGAAGGGGATGCGGTGCTCATCGCGACCTACCTGCTGCAGCAGGCGTGCACCCGCAATGCGCGGCCGCCGCTCCGGTTCTCGGAGGATGCCGTTCGAGCCATCGAGGCCTACGCGTGGCCCGGGAACGTCCGGGAGCTCGAGAATCGCGTGAATCGCGCGGTGATCATGGCGGAAGGCAAGCTCGTGACGAGCGCGGATCTGGGGCTCGCCTCCAGCGTGGATGCAAGCAGGGCTTGAACGAAAAGCACCCTGGAAGAAATGGCCCCTTCGAGCTCGCGCCCGAAGGGGCCATTCGACTTACGAAGTCACTTTCGAAGGCCGGGGTCGTCAGACTGGCGAAATGCGACGGCGGCGGGTTGCGAGACCGGCGGCAGCGAGGCCGAGGCCGAACAGCGCGAACGTCGCGGGTTCAACGACCCCCACCACATTCTTGAGGCCGTTGACGGTGAGGTAGGAGTTACCCACCCAGAAATCGCCCTTGAGGGCCGTCACCGTCACCGTGAGGAGACCGAGCGCGTTGAGCTCGAGCAGGCTGCCGATCGCCCAGCCACCCAGGTCATCTCCGGAGATCTCGAAGTAGGACGGTCCGGACGACTCCGGAAGCGCGAGAGGCAACCAGATGAGTGCCTCCTCGTCACCCGCGTCGCCGTCGTCGTAGATCTGGATGCCCAGCGTGAAGCTCTCTGCGATGTCGTGGAAGGGGGTGAAGCCACTGTCCGTGATGTCGTGCGTCCAGGTGTGGCTGCCCGGAATCCCGTACCAGAGCTGGTCGAAGAGACTCGATGAGAGCTTCTGCTGCTGGGTAACGACATCGGTCCAGGTCGCGCTCACGTATGCGGCGTGAGCTCCCGTCGACGCAGCCCAGAGCACCAGAGCCCCAAGCACTACCGTCAGTCTGTTCCTCATTGCTCCATGCCTCTGTTGTGGTTCTGGACCGGGGCGAACGGCCTCCGGCAGCGCTGTCTGAGCAATAGCCGTGCCAGCGGGCAAATCCTTGCAAAATCAAGAACGTACGCGTTTCCGCTGGCCGGGTGACACGGGTAGCTGTAAAGACGGCCGACAGGTTGAAGAGCGAGGCAGGAGGAGGTGGTGGGCGGTACTGGGATTGAACCAGTGACCCCTGCCGTGTGAAAGCAGTGCTCTACCGCTGAGCTAACCGCCCATCCAGAGAGGGGCGCAAGTCTACGGCCCGCTTTCCGTCGACGCAATCCGTTGACTCCCAAGGCGGAGCCCCGACACCCCTGCTACCATTGCCCGCCCTCGATTCGACCCCGGAGAGCCGCTGATGACCGTCGTTACCCGCTTCGCCCCCAGCCCCACCGGAATGCTGCACGTCGGGGGCGTGCGTACGGCGCTCTACAGCTGGCTGTATGCCCGGCGCATGGGCGGCAGATTCATCCTGAGAATCGAGGACACCGACCGGGAGCGGTCGACGCAGGAAGCCGTCCGCGTGATTCTCGACGGCATGCGCTGGCTCGGGCTCGACCATGACGAAGGCCCGTACTACCAGTCCGAACGCTTCGGGCGCTACAGGGAGGTCCTCGAGCGGATGCTGGCCGAGGGGACGGCTTACCGGTGCTATTGCACGAAGGAAGAGCTCGAGGCGATGCGGGCGCAGCAGCTCGCCCGCAAGGAGAAGCCTCGCTACAGCGGGGCGTGCCGGGACCGGACCGAGCCTCGCCCGGGCGTCGAGCCCGTCATCCGCTTCCGCAATCCTCAGGAAGGTACCGTCGTCGTGGACGATCTCGTCCACGGTCAGGTCGTATTCCAGAACGCCGAGCTGGACGATCTCATCATCGCGCGCTCGGACGGCACGCCCACCTACAACTTCTGCGTGGTCGTGGACGACATGGACATGGGCGTCACGCACGTGATCCGCGGTGATGACCACCTCAACAACACGCCGCGGCAGATGAACATGCTGCGCGCCCTCGGTGCGACGCCTCCGGCGTACGCGCACGTGCCGATGATTCTCGGACCGGATGGCACGAAGCTGTCGAAGCGGCACGGTGCGGTGAGCGTTCTGCAGTACCAGGAAGAAGGATTCCTGCCCGACGCGCTGCTCAACTACCTCGTGCGCCTCGGATGGTCGCATGGCGATCAGGAGCTCTTCACGCGCGAGGAAATGATCGCGGCCTTCGATATCCGCGACGTGAACAAGGCTGCCTCGACGTTCAATCCGGAGAAGCTGCTGTGGCTGAACCAGCAGCACATGATGCGCATGGAGCCGGCACGGATCGTGCCGCATCTGCGCTATCAGCTCGAGAGGCTCGGGATCGACACCGACGACACGGAACTGCTCCAGGGCGTGATCGTCGCCCAGCGCGAGCGCACCAGGACGCTGAAGGAGATGGCGGAGAAGAGCCGCTACTTCTTCGTGGACGAGATCGATCTCGATCCGAAGGCTGCCGCAAAGCATCTCACGCGCGAGACCGCGCCGGTTCTCGAGCAGGTTCAGGCGCGGCTCGAGAGGCTCGCGCAATGGACCGCTTCCGCGATCCACGACGAGTTGAGCGCGCTCGCGGAGCAGCTCGGCGTCGGACTCGGGAAAGTCGCGCAACCGCTGCGCGTCGCGGTCAGCGGCGGCACCGTGTCACCCCCGATCGATCAGACCGTGGCGCTGCTCGGGCGTGACCGAACGCTCGCTCGCCTCGAGCGGGCGCTTCAGACCGCTCGTTCGAACGGCGCGTCCTGAAGATCCCGCGCCGGGGCGTCAGTTCACGGTCGCGCTGACGGGATTCGAGGGCAGACTCTCGACGCCGGCGCTGTTATAGGACTTGATCGCAAAGTACCAGGTCGCCGGCGACAGGTTCTGCACGACGTACGACGTGAGCCCGGGATTCGCGACGTCGATGACCTGGGTGAGCGAGGACGGACTCTTCCCGTACAGAATCCTGTACCCGGCGAGATTCGTGAGCGCGCTGCCGTCCGTGTTCTGGGTGGGCGGCGTCCAGTCCAGAGTGACGGAGCCGGTTGCAATCTGATCCACCGTGATGGAGAACGCGGCGAGAGACGCGCTCGCCAGCCCATCGCTCACCGTGATCACGATGCCCGAGGTCGTTCCGACATCGCCTGCCTGGGGAGTGCCCGTGAGCCTGCCGCTCTTCTCATCGAAGCTCGCCCAGGACGGTTTGTTCTGAATCGTGAAGGTCAGTGAGTCGCCGTCCGGATCGTTCGCGGCGGGCTTGAAGCTGTACGCCTGTCCCACGACGACGGACTTCTGGGGAGTGCCCGAAATCGTGGGCGGACGGTTGCCGGTCTGGGAAGAAGGAGGCGGCTGCTGCACAGGGGCCGTGGGCGAATCCGCCTCCGACGAATCCCCGCCTCCGCAGGCGACCAGCGTCGACGCTGCGAGAAGGGCAAGCAGACCGTTGGCGCCATTCAACCGACGAATCGCATCGGACACTCTGGACCTCCACAGTGCTTGACACACGAACACAGGGACCCGACGCGTCCGAACAGCGTGGTCGGTGACCGGTTACATCGGACGGACGCCACAGGTCGGTTCTTCCTCCCGCGGCGGCGACCCCGCTATCTCGGCATCAAGCGACAGAACATGCCGAGACCGGAAGTTTTGCGTCCCCGCCTCGCGACGGGTTTGCCCTCGCGTTCGATGCCAGTAAAGCGCGAGCCTGACCGGCTCGCAAGCTGTCGCTGCGCACCGACGATCGATGCCAGCACAGTCACCGCGTGCTTCACTGACTCACGTATTCTGGCACCGCTGTGTGGCGACGCGCGTGCGCGACTTCACTCAAGTGCAACGCGCACGATGTAGAAGCTCGTTCCGACGGGCACCTCGGGGCTGCGCTCGAAGATCACGACGCCCGCGACACGCGACAGATCGAGCACCCGATCCTTCGGGGCCGATGCGATTTCCGTGAGGGATATCTCAATCCGGGAGCGAGTCGCGGGAGGTACGACGAACGCGCGGTTGAAGCGATCCTCGTGGCGATGATCGTGCGCCGTGTCATGCACTCGTACCATCAGGTGGAGCGGACGCGCCTCCGGATTCACGACGTCGACCGTGAGTGCAGAGTACTCGCGCCAGTCCGGCTCGGGCTCGATGATGCTCACTCCCGGCGTTCTCGTTCGCCTGGTTGTGACACGGAGCGCATTGCGCGAGGGGCCTTCCGACCAGCGCTCGGGCAGCGGCACGATCTCGATGTCGGTTCCTCCCGCCTGCACGAAGTAAAGTGCCAGTGGTGCGTCCGGGTAAAGGATCTCGGGGAACTCGGCACGCCTGATGACGTACGCGACCGTGGCATGGGTCAGAGGTGCCGCTACGATCGTCGCGCTGAGGAGAGCACCGGCAACGAGCATCCGTCGTTGACGCGGGGGCTCCCTCGTGTGCCTTCGGGAGCGGGCGCGGAGCGCTGAAAGGCACAGCGCGAAGGTGGCGCCTGCCGTGTCCATCAGCACATCGTCGAAAGAGGCGCCGCGTCCGGTTGCGAACTGAATCAGTTCGGTCACACCGCCGATCAGAACGACCGCGCACAGTATCCCGATGTAATCCCGCAGCACGGGCGGCGGGGTCGGACGAAACGCGGCGCGCAGGCGAAGGCCGATCCACGCCAGCAGGCCGAAGATCAGGGCATGCCCGGCGTTGTTGAGCAGCGCCAGAAAACGGGTGCGCGAGGGAAGTCCGGTCGTGAGGACGAGGGCGACGAGGGCGATCCCCGAGAGCAGGAGGAGAACTACAATTGCATACCTCCCGCGGCTCTCCGCGATGCGTGGCGCTTCGGCTGCGTGTGCGTCGGTGTCGGCGGGCTTTACAAGTGGATCCATCGGAGCGGCTTGTTATTATCGTAAGTATTTGACTTGTCGAGGTTTTCTGATACCGGGCCGGAGTCTTGCATATAGATCGGTGAGGTGGGGTCCTCGCACGCCTGTTCAGGAGCTTTGTGAATGCCCGACGAGCGCTCAGAAATGTCCAGGGAGCAAGGGTCGCACTCCGTGACGCCGCCGGCCAGCCATACTCCATCGAACGTGAGCCGGCGTGCGCTGCTGCGCGGCGCGTCGGCTGCGCTGCCGACGGTTCTGACTCTGCAGAGCGGTGCTGCGCTCGCGCAGTCGAGCAACCTGATCGGAACGGTCAAGCACGCCAGCAAGGCGATCGGTGAAGGTGGGCGCGTGCAGTGCCTCGATATGGCCTCGGCCGTCGACGGCACGCCGACGAAGCTCGACCTCGGTGACCGTCCGATGCTGCACGTGCAGTACATCACGCAGCGGCAGTACTACAGACCCGACAAGAGTGGAAACGCGGGTGACCCTTCCAAGCCCGTCACCATCGAGCAGATGTGCAAGGAAGGTGGGGTGTACTGGTACAAGGACGGTACGGACCGGTACGGGAAGATCAGGTGGAAGGCGACGCTTCCCGGCTACTACAACAAGGGCGTCGCACGCGGTTTCCTCGTGTCGGCTACGGCACTTTCGTCCTTCGCTTCCGCGATCAAGGTCAAGTCAGTATTCTGACGCCTGTGGCGAGCTTTCCGGGCAGGCCGCAGGGCCTGCCCGCGCGGCGTGCCGTGAACCGCCGCAGTGGATACTGACATCGCGCCCCAGGTCTCTCGCTTGCACTCCGAAACCGAAACTCCGCGATGGATCGCCGCGGACGGCGCGGACCTGCGGTGGTCGGCATGGAATGGGAACTACGTCCTGTACCACCGTCCCTCGGGCAAGACACACTTCCTCAACGATTCGAGCTGGATCCTGCTGAACGAGGTACTGCGGGAGCCCCGCAGTCTCACCGAGATCGCCGCGTCACTCGCAGGCATGCGGGGCGTGCCTCCCGAAGACGAGCTGCGTTCGTACGTTGCTGAACTCATGATGCGGCTCGAGGAGATCGGACTGGTCGAACGGGCGTGACGGCTTCGCAGGCGACTGACAGAACGGTCGGTGAGCTTCCGGAAGACGAATGGCGCGCGCGACTGTCCGGGAGCGGCGTCGGGGTCCGGGTCGGTCCATTCGAGCTTCTCCTTCGGGTGAGCATCGTCGGGCTGCACGCACCACTGCAGCGGCTCTATCGCGATCATCCACTCCTCGAGGGGGAGCGCGTCTTCAGCTGTCACGCCGACCTTCGGGAAGTCTGGCACTTCGGCCGTCGCCCCGGGCGACGGGTACGCTTTTCCGTCGACGGCCTCGCACCGCACGAGGACATGCCGGCAGGGCAGGGGCTCGCGGTGCTCGAATGGGGCATTAATCTTGCGCTCGCGATGCGCTTCCACGGCTTCCTGATGCTGCACGCTGCCGTGGTGGAGCGGAACGGCCGGGCGCTGCTGCTGCCTGCTGCGCCCGGCCACGGCAAGACGACTCTCTGTGCGGCGCTCGTGCATCGCGGATGGCGCCTCTTCTCCGACGAGTTCGGTCTGATGCGCCCTGGCGGAATCGAGCTGATTCCCGTTCCGCGACCGATGCCGCTCAAGAACGAATCCATTTCCGTCATTCGGCGCTTCGCACCCGATGCGGAGTTCGGGCC
>QGVD01000075.1 GCA_003242685.1 Pseudomonadota bacterium
GCGTGGATCAGGTCACACACGAAACCGGAAACACACTGCTCAGCGGAATCCAGGCGCTGGTGCATCTGCCGTTGATGCAGAGCCGCCGCGATCGTGCGGCCGGCCTCAGGACGGCGGGATTCATCACCGGCTATCGCGGCTCGCCTCTGGGCGGCCTCGACCAGCAGCTCTGGAGAGCGAAGCCGCTTCTCGACGAGGCGCACGTCCTCTTCTCCCCGGGAGTGAACGAGGATCTCGCTGCGACGGCCGTCTGGGGCACGCAGCAGGTGAACCTCCTCGCAGGGGCGAAGTACGACGGCGTATTCGCGCTCTGGTACGGCAAGGGGCCGGGCGTCGATCGCTCGGGCGACCCGATCAAGCACGGCAACCGGATGGGCACTTCGCCGCACGGCGGAGTGCTGCTCGCGTTCGGCGACGACCACGCGGCGAAGTCCTCGACCGTCGCTCACCAGAGCGAGCAGGCGCTCGCCGCGAACGGCGTGCCCGTCCTGTACCCGGCAACGGTTCAGGAAATCCTCGACCTGGGCCTCTACGGGTGGGCGCTGTCGCGCTTCGCCGGCGTGTGGGTCGGGCTGAAGTGCGTGAACGAAACGGTGGAGACGACGGCCACCGCGTGCGTCGATCACGAGCGTGTGCGCATCCGCCTCCCCGAAGGAATCGAGCTCCCGAAAGACGGCGTGCATGCGCGGCTCGCGTTCGATCCCGTCGGCGACGACATACGCCTGACGCGTTACAGGCTGCCCCTTGCGCAGGCGTTCGTGCACGCGAACGGGCTCGACCGCATCGTGATCGATCCACCGGTTCGCCGTCTCGGAATCGTCAGCGCGGGCAAATCGTTCCTCGATGTCATGCATGCGCTGCGCCTTCTGGGACTGGGCGCCACGCAGGCCGCGGCGCTCGGCATTGGCGTTTACAAGCCCGCGATGATCTGGCCGCTCGAGCCCTCCGGACTGCGTGCCTTCGCGCGCGGCTACGCGGAGCTGCTCTTCGTGGAAGAGAAGCTCGCCTTCATGGAGCCGCAGGCCGCGCACATCCTGTACAACCTGCCTGCGCAGGAGCGTCCGCGCCTCTCGGGCAAGACCGATCCACAGGGCAGCTTCCTGCTGCCTGCAGACGTGCTGCTCGAGCCGATCGAGATCGCGCGTGTCGTCGGACGACGGCTCGTCGCGCTCGGTGTCGCGAACGAGGCGCTGGAGCATCGCCTGCGCGCCATCGAGAACACACTGCAGGCACGGCGCGTGAGCGTGCTGCCGACGGTACGGACGCCCTATTTCTGCTCCGGCTGTCCTCACAACATCTCGACGAAGGTGCCGGACGGGAGCCTCGCGCTCTCGGGCATCGGGTGCCACACGCTCGCGATCGGCATGAACCGCAACACGCTCCCGCCCACGCACATGGGCGGGGAGGGCATGACGTGGGCGGGCATGGCGCCGTTCACGAAGCTCGAGCACGTATTCCAGAATCTCGGCGACGGCACGTACTTCCACTCCGGACTGCTCGCGATCCGCGCCGCGGTGGCCGCCGGAATCAACATCACCTACAAGATCCTCTTCAACGACGCGGTCGCGATGACGGGCGGTCAGCCCGTGGAGGGAGAGCTGACCGTTGCCGATGTCGCGCGGCAGCTCGCAGCCGAGCGTGTGCGGCGTATCGCGATCGTCACGGACGAGCCGCGCAAGTACGCCGGAAATCGCGCCATCCCGGCCGGCGTGAGCGTTCATCCGCGCGAAGACCTGGAGCTGGTGCAGCGCGAGCTGCGCGCCGTCGCAGGCGTCACCGCGATCATCTACGACCAGACCTGCGCCACGGAGAAGCGGCGCCGGCGCAAGCGCGGGCGTCTTCCCGAGGCTCCACGGCGCGTCTTCATCAACGAGCGCGTCTGCGAGGGTTGCGGCGACTGCTCGGTGCAGTCCAACTGCGTATCGATCCAGCCGCTCGAGACCGCCTTCGGCCGCAAGAGGCGCATCGATCAGGGCAGCTGCAACATGGATCTGAGCTGCGTTCGCGGCTTCTGCCCGGCCTTTGTGCTGCTCAGTGGGACGAAGCCGCGGGCGCGAGCCGCGGCGGAGATCGACGAATCGATCCTCCGCGATCTGCCTCCACCGCCGCGCGCGGCAGACGATGGGACGTACAACATCCTCATCACCGGCATCGGAGGCAGCGGCGTCGTGACGGTCGCTGCCGTGCTCGGCAGGGCCGCGCACCTGGAAGGCGCCGCGGTGAGCGTGTTCGACATGACGGGTCTCGCGCAGAAGGGCGGGGCTGTCGCGAGTCATCTGCGTATCGCACGATCCCGCACGCAGCTCGCCGCTCCCCGCATCGGATTCGCGGAGGCAGATCTGATCCTGGGTTGCGACGTGGTGGTGACGGCCGGGTACGAATCGCTCGGGACGATCGACAGAGGACGCACCCGGGTGCTTCTCAATTCGCATCTGACTCCGACCGCCCGGTTCCAGCTCGACCCGGACATCGATTTCCGGGAGCACGAGCTGATCGCCACCATCGAGTCGGCGGCCGGAGCGGAGCATGTCGCCGAGATCGACGCAACGCGGATCGCCGAGCGGCTCCTGGGCGACAGCATCGGAACGAACATGGTCCTGGTCGGATTCGCGCTGCAGAGAGGTGCACTGCCGATCGGGCTCGAGTCCCTTGAGGAAGCCATTCGCCAGATCGGCACGGCGGTGCCGTTCAATCTTCGCGCACTTGCCCTGGGGCGCCTCGCGGCGCATGCACCCGAGAAAGTCGCCGCGCTGCTCGGAAACTCCCGTGACACTCCGCCGCCGCCACCGACGGGGCTCGACGAACTCGTCGCCGCGCGAGCCGCGTTCCTCGAGGACTACCAGAACGCCGCGTACGCGTCGCGTTACCGCGGACTGGTCGATCGAGCACGCAACGTGGAGCGCCAGCGCACGCCAGGGCGTGATGAGCTCGCGAAAGCGGTCGCCCGCTCATACTTCAGGCTGCTGGCCCGCAAGGACGAGTACGAAGTGGCACGCCTCTACTCAGACGGCGCATTCAAGCGCGCGCTTGCGGATCAGTTCGAGGGCATGCCCCGGATCAGCGTCCTTCTCTCTCCGCCTCTGCTGGCGCCAAGGGACAGGCTCGGCAGGCCTCGCAAGATCGAGTTCGGTCCGTGGATCTTCCACGTCTTCCGAATGCTCGCGCGCCTCAGGTTCCTGCGGGACACCCGTTTCGACCCCTTCGGCTACACCGAGGAGCGCCGCACCGAGCGTCGCCTGATCGAGGAGTACGAAGCTCTCATCGAGGAGCTGCTCACCGACCTGCGCGAGGACAACCACGCACTCGCCGTGGAGCTCGCGAGTCTGCCGGAGCGCATCCGCGGATTCGGTCACGTGAAGGCACGCCAGATCGCTGCCATGCGTGAACGCCAGCAGGAGCTGCTGAAACGCTGGCGGGAGAAGCGAACGGCCGCGTGACCGGAGCTCCGTCGACAACCCGGTGCGGCGGGTGCGATCGGCGACCTCGCCGCCAACCTCACGCAGCGGAAGGCGCGGTGGGTCCGCTCATGAGCCGGCGCCACTCGTCGCGCATCCGGCGCAGGTGAATGCCGGCGAGGACGAGCACCACGCCCCAGAAGATCGCGAAGGCCGCGATGAGCCCCACGATCGCGAGCGCGCCTGCCGCGGGGCGGAGAAGGATGAGCGCCCCGAACAGAATCGAGACCAGCCCGCCGAGCGCGAGCACCCACTCGTAGCGCAGCACCCTGCGCAGAGCGATCGCCGTGGCGATGTCGAACACCCCACGCACCACCGCCCAGGCGCCGATCAGGAGCACGAGCGCGATGCCGGCCGTCGCCGGCCACGCGATCGTCACGACGCCCGCGGCGAGGCTGAGCAGTCCGCCCCAGAGCGGCCAGCCCCAGTCGCGTGCGCGGATCGCCGCGGCGATGGACGTCACGCCGTCGAGCAGCGCGAAGGCCGCGAACAGCGCGATCAGCACGATCATCGTGATCTGCGGCCACATGAAGGCCAGCACGCCGAACAGGATGCCGATGAGGCCGCGCACGATCAGCGCCCACCACTGATCGAGCAGCGCGCCGGGAAGGAGTCTCTCCGCCGATTCCATGGCTTTCTCCTCGTGACCTCGGCTACCCGGGCAGCCTACGCCTCGGACGGGGATGAATCACCCGCGATGCAGCCTCGCCGTAAGGGGGCGTACGGCCACGTCGGACGGAGAATCAGGGACTTAGGCTTGGGCTCGCTTGACGGAGCGGGAGGCAAACCGGTCTAATACGCGCCCCTCCCACCGGCGGCCAGGTAGCTCAGTTGGTAGAGCAGCGGACTGAAAATCCGCGTGTCGGTGGTTCGATTCCGCCCCTGGCCACCAGTCCTTTCTTCTTATCCTTGTCCGAACGTTGGCGCCGACAAAGCCGGTGCGTTCGGCCCAATACTGGGTGACGACGGCAGTACGCATCAGCCGCCAAGGCATGAGTGTTAAACGCATCTCAATTCTCGTGCGTTCGACAGACCACAATGACGTCAGTCGATGAGCGGAGCAACATCTGCGCCGTGACAGTAATGTGCAACTGAGATGAAAATCAAAGTTGAAATCGACACCGGAGAACTTGCAAGTCGCGCGGCTGCCAGACTTCACGCGGGAGCAGCCGCACTAAAGAGCGCCGGTCGCACCGCCAGCCGTGCAATGGAGTGGGGGCTCACTGCGGCTTTCGCGCTTATTGCGATCGCGATGTTTGTAGCCTACTGGTTCGGCGCCGCGTTCATCGTGCACGAGGCGATGGAGGAGAAGGATCCGGCATCTCGGTGGGCAATGCTTCTCGGCGGTGGTGTAGCGTTCATCATGCTAACAATTGTCGGTATCGCGCTCCTACGAAGGGTGTATGTCAGTCGAAAGACGATAGTCGAACGCACGTAGCTCTTGTTGTTCTGAACTCCGTGATCGATGCTCCTTGCGTCTAGAGAGCCGTGTGACCGGTGTTGAGAGCAACAAACGAAACCACCGCGGTAAACGAGGCATCTTGCGCAGCGCTGGATTCATCCTCCTGCGCATCGTTACAGTATCCAGCTTCCGCTTGACCCAAGTCTCCCGTTGACTTGAAAAAAATGCGCGCAGCGGGCACTCCTTATCTGACGCACCGTGCGCTCGATCCTACGTAAACATGCACTCGCCTTTTGGGAAGGCGGGTGATGCCAACCGTCCTGCTTCACTTAAGGATGCGGCGCGGCAAATAGCGGCGTAACGCGAAACTCTGGTCGGTACATGCATCGCCGCCGTAGCTCGCCTTTGCGGCTTGACGCCGGTCAACGCAAGTCCGGCGCCAGTTACTAAAGAGTTCGCTGAGAAAGGTGTACCTAATTCACGAAACTGCGGCAGCTTCTGCGCGGACACATCGAATGCGCAACGAATCCCTTGCCTGTCGAGGGGTGAGTCGCAGCGTTTCCGTCAGACTGTGGGCAGCGTTATGTCAGTCGCGGCCCCTGCGCAGTCGCCCAGGTCGGTAGATACGCCGCCGGTGTCGTGCCGGTGAGGCGGCGACACTCGGCGATCAGGTGAGACTGGTCGTAGTAGCCGGCTTCGGCGGCGATGGCTGCCCAGTCGGGGTCGGCGCTGTGCTCGGCGAGTCGCATCGCGCGATGAAATCGCACGAGGCGCGCGAATGCCTTGGGGCTCATCCCGACCGCGGCGTCGAAGATGCGTCGGAGCTGGCGCTCGCTCGTGCCGACTTGCTTCGCGATCGAGCTGACCGTCTGCGGCGCGGGTGAGCGGGCAAGTAGATGTGTCACGTGTGATACGAGCTGCAACTGCGCGAGGTCGACTCTGTCGGCACGTTCGAGGCGCGCGTAAAGCTTCTTCTCGAGAAGGCGCACCCGGCTGCCGATGTCGCGCTTCTCGATGAGTTGCTCGCGCAAAGTCCGGCCCTCACGACCCCAAAGCTCTTCGAGCGGAACGACGTCGTCCATCAGCTCGCGCAGGGGTACGCCGAAGAACGGGTAGGCCGCTCCGGGGCGAAAGTGCACGCAGATTGAGACTTCCGCCGTTCCGGCGGGTTTGTGCCACGCGGAGGTCTGTGTGCCGACGGCGTGGAGCCCGGCGCTTTCGGCTTCATCGTCTCTATCGTGCAGCGCCTGGAAGACGAGCACGGTGTGCCCGTCGGGCCGACCGTGGCACGGGGGTGCGTCGGGACCGCGCACGGCGGTGACGATCTCGGCCACGAAGCTGGCGAGCGGTCCACGCGGCGCATGTCTGACGACATGCATGCCCTGGATGGCCGATTTTTCCAATATCGCCGACATGTGTGGCGGCATCCTCTGCCTCGTCGCCGCGTTGGAAACATAGCATGCCTGCGCATCGCGTCGGCAGCGGTTGCGCGTGTTCCGGCTGCGTGGCGCTCACCATTCCACGAACGTGAACATGGCAGTTACTCCTTCGCGCAGTGAGCAGCGCGGAGCGCTCGCTATCAGTCGTCGTGCGCTGATCGCGGGCGCCGCAGTCGCAGGTACAGGCCTGGTGCTGGGCTTTCGCGTCTTCTATCCGCCGTATGAAGACCCGCCGACTGACGCGCATGAGGACAGTCAGTTGGCAAACGCCTTCCTGCGCATCACGCCGGACGGTTCCGTCACGGTGATCTCGAAGCACGTCGAATGGGGCATGGGTGTCCATACTGCTCTCGCGATGCTGATCGCCGAGGAGCTCGATGCGGACTGGAGTCAGGTGCGCGTCGAGTCGGCGCCGGCCGCGCCGGAGATCTACCGGAATCTCGCGCTCGGAACGCAGGGCACCGGCGGCAGCACGGCGGCGAGAGAGGCCTTCGTGCAGTATCGCCAGGCAGGCGCGACGGCGCGCGCGATGCTCGTCGAGGCAGCCGCCCGGCGCTGGGGCGTACCGGCGAGCGAGATCGAAGTCGAGAAGAGCGTCGTCATGCATCGCTCCTCGGGCCACTCGGCTGGCTTCGGCGAGCTCGCCACCGAAGCTGCACGCCTCCGGATACCCAGTGACGTGCCGTTGAAGCCAGCCGGGCGGTTCACGCTCATCGGCACCGGGGGCGTGCGCCGTATCGACGGCAGACCGAAGACGGACGGCTCTGCCGTATTCGCAATCGACGTGAAGCTGCCCGGCATGCTCACGGCGCTCGTCGCTCGCCCGCCGCGGTTCGGCGCGACGGTGCGGGCCTTCGACGACTCTAAGGCACGCAAGGTGCCGGGCGTACGCCACGTCGTGCGAGTGTCGACCGGCGTTGCTGTTCTTGCGGACACCTTCTGGGCAGCGCACCGCGGGCGCGAGGCGCTCGAGGTCCGCTGGGACGAGAGCAGCGCCGAGCGTCGCGGCACAGACGAGATCGCCGCCGAGTACCGCGCGCTCCTCGATCAGCCGGGCGCCGTCGCGCGTCGCGATGGAGACGTTTTCCGCGCGCTCGATCGGGCGGCGCGGATCGTGAGCGCGACGTACGAGTTTCCGTACCTCGCGAATGCGCCGATGGAGCCGGTCACGGCCGTCGTGCGGCTCGAGCCGGATCGCTGCGAGATCTGGGTGGGCGATGGAGGGGTGGAGCGCGTGCAGGAGAGAGCTGCCGCGATGCTCGGTCTGCCGCGCGAGCGCGTCTTCATCCACTCCGTGTACGCGGGCGGTAGCTTCGGGCGGCGCACTGAATCGGCAGTGGAAGCCGTGGAGATCGCGAAGGCGATCGGCGGTGCCGCACCCGTCAGGCTCATCTGGACGCGGGAGGACGACATCCGCTGCGGTCCCTTCCGTCCGATGTTCATGCACCGGGTCACCGCCGGGCTCGACGCATCGGGACGGCTGATCGCGTGGCATCACCGGATCGTCGGTCAGTCGATCATGGCGGGCGCATCGGAATGGCTCGTCAACGGTGTCGATCTCGTGTCGGTCGCCGGGGCGATCAACATGCCCTACGACATTCCGAACATCCTGGTCGAGCTGCACAGCCCCACCAACGGCGTTCCCGTCGGCACCTGGCGCGGCAACGGCAATAACCACACGGCGTATGCCATCGAGTGCACGCTGGACGAGGTGGCCCGGGCCGCGCGGCGCGAGCCCGTGGAGCTGCGCCGCACGCTCCTCGCGCGCGATCCCGCGAGCAAGCAGATCGACGAGTTTGCCGCACCGGAGTGGTTCCGCCAGGCAGGTTTCGCGCGTCATCCGCGCGATCTGCGCGTCGTGGAGCTCGCCGCGCAGCGGGCCGGCTGGGGCACGCCGCTTGCGCCGGGTCGCGGGCGCGGCATCGCATTCCAGTTCTCTTTCGGCAGCTCCGTGGCTCAGGTCGCCGAGGTGACCGTCCGGAAGGACGGGAGCTTCAGCGTCGACCGGATCGTCTGCGCCATCGACTGCGGCATCGCCATCCATCCCGACATCGTCCGCGCGCAGGTCGAGGGTGGCGTCGGCTGGGGGCTCAGCGCCGCGCTGCACGGCGAGATCACGCTGCGCGATGGCTTCGTCGCGCAGTCGAACTTCCACGACTACCCGGTGCTGCGGATGAACGAGATGCCGAAGGTCGAGGTGCACATCGTTCCCTCCACCGATCCGCCATCGGCCGCGGGCGAAGCGACGGTTCCACCGGTGGCGCCCGCCGTTGCCAATGCCTTGTTCGCGGCGACCGGAGCTCATCCTTACACGTTGCCGTTCGGGCGCCGACGTGCGCGTGCGGGAACGATATGAAACCCCAGCGTCACGCGATGGTCCGAAGCTGCTCGAATGTAAAGCGGGTGGGATGCCCGGCGCGCGCCGGGCTAATCTTGGGGACTCGCAAGCGCGGGTGTGAGCATGACGAGCACGAGCAGCCGGCACGTGTGCACGCTGGAGCCGCGATCGGAAGGCTGGCGGAGCTTCGCCTGGCAGGGCGGAGTGTTCGATGCCGGCCGTCGCCCATTCACCAGAGTGGTGCACGGCGCGCTCGGTGCGCCTCACGACCTGGTGCTGGTCACGCTGCGCGGCGGTGCGCGGCATGCGGAGATCGTCACGGATCTGGGGCACCGCTACGCCGGCGCCGAGCCTGGGGGCGCCGTCTCGTTCGTGCCCGCGCACTGCGAGCGTCGTTTGACGCTTCGGGACGTGCGCATGGAGTGGGCGTCGATCGTGCTGCGGCCGGCGCTCTTCGAGAATCTCGGCGAGGACGGCGAGCGTTTCACGCTCGGCATCGGCCCCTTCACCAACGTGCGCGACGATTTCATCGCAGCGCTCGTGGGCGAGATGGATCGCCTGCATGCCGAGGACGGGCGGCTCGATACCGCCTACTGCGAGACGATGGCGCATGCGCTCGTCGCCTACCTCGCGCGGCGCTACGGGCGCTCGCGGCTGCCCACGCAGAAGCAGCCCTGGAAGCTCGCGCCGTGGCGCATCCGGCGGATCACCGAGTACGTCGAGGCACACATCGGTCGCGAGATCTCGATCGCGGAGCTCGCGCGGCTGGTCGGCGTCACGGAAGGCCACCTGCACCGCGCCTTCCGTGCGACGACGGGCATGACGCCGCTTTCGTACATCGTGCAGCGGCGGATCCAGCACGCCGCTGCCATCCTGCGCGAGCGGAACATCACCATTGCCGAGCTCGCGCAGCGCGTCGGTTTCGTGAGCGCGAGCCACTTCAGCCGCACGTTCAGACGCGTGGTCGGCATGTCTCCCGCACGGTTCCGCGCCTCCTGCGCGAGGGACTGACGCGCCAGGCCCGGCTCGGGCATCGGGCACCGCGAACGAAATTGTCAGGATCCGCTCGATAGCATCAGGATCGGGCAATTCGCTGCCGCGGACGCGCTCTATGCTCCGCGCCCATGTCACGCGCTACTCATCCTCACTCTGCGGTGGACCGGCGCGACGTGCTGCGTGCGCTCGGTCTGGGCATCTCATCGGCTCTGTTGCCGGCAGGCGTTCTCGCGACGTCGCGCATCACGGCGCAGCGAGTCAACCTGACGACTTCCGGCGAGGCCATCATTACCCGCGCCATTCCCTCGAGTGGCGAGCAGGTGCCGGCGATCGGGCTCGGCACCTTCATGACCTTCGACGTTCTGCCCGGCGGTCCGCGCGATCATCTTAAGGAAGTGATGCGCCTCTTCTGGGAAGCCGGCGGACGCGTCATCGACACCTCGCCGCTCTATGGCACGGCCGAGGTCACGGTCGGTGACTTCGCGACGGCGCTCGGCATCGGCGATCAGCTCTTCATCGCGAACAAGATCTGGGCCACCGGCGAATACCTCGGCGACGTGAGCCACGCGACGCGGAGCCTGGAGCGATCTCTCCAGCGTCTCTGGCGCGAGCGCATCGACCTGATGCAGTGCCACAGCCTGGTCAACGCCGACGTGGTCGTGCCCCTGCTGCGCGCATGGAAGAAGGAGGGGCAGGTCCGCTACGTCGGCGTCACGCACCACGAGCCGGCCTACACGGATCTGCTCGCCGACTGGGTGGAGCGCGGCGGGCTCGACTTCGTGCAGGTGAACTACTCCGTGCTCGAACGCCGGGCCGAGGAGCGATTACTGCCTGCCGCCGCGGACCGCGGTGCCGCGGTGCTGGTGAACATGCCGTTCGGGAAGGCGCGGCTCTTCAAGCTCGTCGAAGGGCGTCCGCTGCCGGACTTCGCGCGCGAGCTCGGCATCGAGAGCTGGGCGCAGTACTTCCTCAAGTGGGTGATCTCGCATCCGGCCGTCACGTGCGCGCTGCCGAGCACGTCGAATCCGGCGCACGTCGTCGACAACATGGGCGCGCTGCGCGGGCCGCTGCCGGATCGGCGCACGCGCGAGCGGATGCTCCGTCACCTGGAGTCCATTCCCGGCTTCGACGAGCTCGCCGGGACGCCCTGGTATCCCGACAAGCAATACCGCGGCACCGTCACACGCGCACAGGGCGAGCTTCGCGCGCGTCAGTGATGCCGGAGGTGTGAGTCTCGGCCGGTGCAACGGCGCGCGCCGAAGACCGGGATTCTTCCGAGGTGAACGCAATGTCCATTCATCGTTTTCCCGTGCTCATTCCGGCCGAAGGCCGGTTGATTGCAGGCCGCATCCATCGCAATACCGACGACCTCACGGAGCCACAGCCGGGCGTCGTGGCGAGTGGCTCGTGGCTCACGGTCAAGGAGCAGATGGCGGATCTCTACGCCACGCAGCTCGCCGCGCTCGGCTACACGGTGCTCACGTTCGACTTCCGCGGCTTCGGTGCAAGCGAAGGCACGCCGCGCCAGACGGAAATGCCCGTGAGGAAGATCGCCGACATCGTGGCCGCGACGCGTTTCCTGCGCTCGCTCTCCTGCGTGCGAGGCGAGAAGGTCGGCTATCTCGCAGTGTGTGCGAGCGCGATGTACGCCGCGGCAGCCGTCGAAGCCGGTGCGCCGATCGGTGCGCTCGCGAGCGTCGCGGGATGGTTCCACGACACCGGATCGGTTGCCGCGTTCTACGGTGGTGCAGCAGGCGTCGCCGTGCAGGCTTCGCACGAGCTCTTCGGCGCGTTCCTGTCCGCATGAGGAGTGTTTCGTGAACGACTCGATCACCATTCAGGATCTGGTCTCGCGCATGCTGTTCGCGGTCGATGCGCTGGACTGGGGCAGCGTGCGCGCGACGCTCGCCGACGAGCTGAGCATCGACTACACATCGCTCTTCGGCAGCAGCCCCGAGCGGCTCGCGGCGGACGTGCTCATCGACCGCTGGAAGGGCCTGCTGCCCGGCTTCACCGCCACACAGCACCTGACGGGGCCCATCGTGGTGACGTTCGAGGGCGCGAACGAAGCCGTCGCCGAGACGCACGTGCGCGCGTACCACTACTTCGACGGCGCGTCCGGTGGAACGTGGATGGTCGCCGGGCATTACACCATTTCCGTGCGAAAGACTTCAGAGGGCTGGCGGATCACGGGCATACGCCTTGCGTTGATTCGCCAGGAAGGCAACGTGGATCTGGGCGCCGTCGCGGCAGCCGCTCGCGACGGCTCGAAAAGGAGTGCTCGATGAACGCAGCAGCGATTCCCCGCCGCACGCTCGGCCGCAGTGGGCTCACCGTGTCCGCGATCGGGCTGGGCTGCATGGGCATGTCGGACTTCTACGGCCCGGCAGACGATGAGCAGAACCTGAAGGTGCTGAACCACGCCATCGACATCGGCGTGAACTTCCTCGACACCGCCGACATGTACGGCAACGGGCGCAACGAGGAGCTCCTGAGCCGTGTGCTCGAGACACGGCGCAAAGAGGTCGTGCTCGCGACCAAGTTCGGCAACGTGCGCGCATCCGATGGGCGGATCATCGGCGTCGACGGGCGCCCGGAGTACGTCGCTGCCGCGTGCGAGGCGAGCCTGAAGCGGCTCGGCGTGGAGCACATCGATCTCTATTATCAGCACCGCGTGGATCCGAAAGTGCCGATCGAGGAGACCGTCGGCGCGATGGCAAAGCTCGTCGAGGCGGGCAAGGTGCGCTACATCGGGCTCTCGGAGGCCTCCGCGAGCACGATCCGGCGCGCGGCGAGCGTGCATCCCATCACCGCTCTGCAGAGCGAGTACTCGCTGTGGACGCGCGACGTGGAGCAGGAGGTGCTGCCGACGTGCCGCGAGCTCGGTATCGGATTCGTCGCCTACAGCCCGCTCGGCCGGGGTTTTCTCACGGGCGCCATCCGCAAGGTTGATGATCTCGCCCCGGACGACTGGCGGCGCACGAATCCACGTTTCCAGGACGAAAATCTCGAGGTCAACCGCAAGCTCGTCGAAGCAGTGACCGAGATCGCCCGCGAGCGTGGTTGCACGCCCGCGCAGCTCGCGCTCGCCTGGCTCCTGCACCAGGGCGATGACATCGTACCGATCCCGGGCACGCGGAAGATCGAGCGGCTCGAGGAGAACGCGGCTGCCACGCGGATCCAGCTCACCGACAGCGAGCTCGAGCGCATCGACCAGGTGCTCGCGCAGCACCCGGTCGCCGGCATGCGCTATCCGGAAGCCGGCATGGCGTTCGTCAATCGCTGACGATCCGCACGCTGTCGCGCTCGGCAGGCGCAGCGGAGATCGCGCGCCGCCGGTCTCCGTGATCGGCGGCGCCGTTGGCGCGGGACGCGCTCCTGCGCTCGCGCCCATAGCGCCGCGGCGACTCGCCCATCTCCCGCTTGAACGCCGTGCTGAACGCACTCTCGGATTCGTAGCCGAGTGAGAGGGCGATGGAGGAAACGGGTTCGCTCGTGTTCTCCAGCCTGTCCGCCGCGAGCAGCATGCGCCAGCGGACGAGATACTCCATCGGCGCGAGACCTACCGTTTCCTTGAACTTCTCCGCGAAGGCGGAGCGCGACATGAAGGCGCGCTCGGCGAGCTCCTGCAGCGTCCAGCGGCGCGCGGGCTCGGCGTGCATCGCGCGGATCGCGGCGCCGAGCTGTCTGTCCGCGAGCGCAGCCATCCAGCCGGTGCCGCCGTTCGGCTTCTGGGCAAGATACATCCTGAGCGCCTGGATCAGCATCATGTGCGCGAGATGCTGTGCGACGAGGTGGCTGCCCGGCTGCTGATCGTGCAGCTCCTGCCTCATGCGCTCGACGGCCCACCTCAGGACTTCCTGATTCGATTCACCGCGGATGTGCACGATGGGCGGCAGCATGCCCATGAGCAGGTCGGCGTGCGCGCCGCTCACAGCGAAACGGCTGCCCACGCAGAAGAAGCCGCCTCCGCCGTTCAGCGTGACCACACCACCCGGGCGCGCGGGAGGAAACACTCTGTTGGCCGGTATGGGCTCGAGGCTCGTGTCGCTCGCCAGGCGGAACGGACGTCCGCTCGGCAGCACGAAGCAGTCGCCGGCGCTCAGCCGCACGGCGTCAGGCACACCGTCCACGCTCAGCCAGCATCCGCCTGACACGACGGCGTAACACTTGATCCGCTTCTGCTGGTCCGGGAACTGGATTGACCACTCTCCGCCTGCATCGAACCCGGCGGAAAGCGTACTGCGAGGCTTGAGCAGCGAGAGGACTTCCGAGAGGGGATCCATGGCGAAGCCTTCCTGGGCGTTTACCTGCTGTCCCTGAACTCTACCGCACCGATCGGCAGCGGTTGGATCTCCCGTTCGGACGATTGCGAAGAAGACCCGGACGTCCCCGCATGGATTGTCCGCGCGTCGTTTCCCAGGCTCTGGAGCCGGTGCGCAGGCGCATCGAGATCGTCGAGGGCTCGCATGGCGAAGCGAGCGTCGTCGACCGGGCGTTCGAGGGCGCCGACACCGTCTTCTGGCTGTGCCCGCCCGATCCTCGTGCCGAGAGCGTCGATAAGGCGTATCTCGAGTTCACCCGGTCCGCGTGCGACGCCATACGCAGGCACGGCGTCGCGCGGGTCGTCAGCGTCTCGGCGCTCGGCCCGGAGGATCTGTCCTTCAACGACATGGCGCAAATCATGTCCGAGGTGCTGGGCAGGCCCGTGCACTATCAGCTGATCGCCCTGGACACGTACAAGGCGAACCTGATGAAGAACGGCATGTCGGAGGCGATGGCGCAGGCCATGGCCGACATGATGGCGGCGAAGGATCAGGGCCTCGACAACGCTGAGCAGCGCACGCCCGAGTCGACGACTCCCACCTCCTTCCGTGAGTGGTGCGAGGACGTGCTCAAACCGGCCGTGCTGGGAGACCGTCTACGCTGATGTCACCTCGTGGTTTTCACCCACGGGATGATATGCGTTCAGCAGATGGGCGTGCTCGGACTCGAGGTGCGCGTCCATCCAGTGCGGATACGTCACGTAGACCACCTCGGTGTCGTCTTCGCCCGCCTCATAGGCGATCGCGGCGCCCTTGCGGAGAAAGATCACTTCTCCGGCGCGCGCGACCTTCGCGTCATTACCGTAACGCACGATGAGGACGCCCTTCGTGACGATGAGCGCTTCGTCGTACGAGACGATCCATTCGTTCCGCTCGCCCTTCTTCTCGTTCCGGTAGAAGCCCACGCTCATCGTCTCGCTGCTCGCGGCGTCGAGAACGTCGCCGACGAAGATGGGACGGTCGGCGTACTGGTAGTACCTGGCGTCCCTGCTCGTGAAGTGCAGAACCTTCATGAAGGCGTCTCCTGTGGAGGTGTATGTCGTTGGGAAAAGGACGGCGTTCGACGATGTCACGCCGCCCGTTCGGTTACGGTGTCCGGCACGGCGATGGCTTCGATCTCGATCATGGCGTCCCTGTGGTACAGGGAACGCACCTCGACGATCGTGTCGGCAGGGTAGGGTGGTGAGAAGTATCTGCCGCGCAGCTCGACGATCCTCGGAAAGTGCGCCATGTCGGTGAGGAAGATCGTCACCTTGACGACGTTGCGCAGGCTCGACCCGCCCGCGCGCAGCGCGCGCTCCAGATTCGCAAACGCCCGCTCGGCTTGAGCCTCGAAGTTTCCGGGCGCTACGATCCCGCCCGACTCGTCGTACGCGGCCTGACCCGAGATGAACAGCAGGTCTCCGACTCTGTAACCCTGGGCGAGTCGGAAGGGCTCATAAGGGTCGGGGTTCGTGACGATACGCTGCGGCTTCATCGCGGCTATCTCCTGACAACCTGCAGAGCAGTGCATAACCGGCAATGAAGATGACGAAGGCCGTGCCGGTCCACAAATGCAAAGATCTTTCGACACGGATGAATCATGCTCAGGTCTAAGGTCTCCCGCCGGTTGCCGCCTCTGCACGCCCTCCGCGCGTTCGAAGCGACGGCGCGGCACCTCAGCGTGAAGAAGGCCGCCGAGGAGCTGGCGGTCACGCCCACGGCGATCAGTCACCACATCCGCGCGTTGGAAGACTCACTCGGCGTGAAGCTCTTCGAGCGGCGCGCACGGTCCATCGAGCTGACCGCATATGGGCGGGAGCTGTACCCGACGCTGCGCGAGGGTTTCGACAAGCTGGCGGACGCTGTAGGCCGTGTGAAGAAGCGCAAGGTGCGCACGGTGGTCACACTGTCGGCGACCGTCGCGTTCACGGCCCGGTGGCTCGCGCCGCGTGTGCCGGCGTTTCACAGGGACAACCCGGACGTGGATCTGCGCCTGCACGCGAGCGACGAGGTCGTCGACCTGCGCTCGGGAGTCGCGGATGCGGCGATCCGGTACGGCCGTGGGGAGTACGAAGGCTGTGAAGCGGAGCCGCTGTTCGAAGACGAGTACGCTCCAGTCTGCAGCCCCCGGCTTCGCGTGCGCGAGCCGCGCGATCTCGCCAGACACGCCATGATCCACTTCGAGTGGCGGAAGCGGCGCCGTGAGAATGCGACGTGGGAGCGCTGGTTGAAGGAAGCGCGGATGCCGGATCTCACGCCAAAAGCCGATCTCATCTTCACGGACGAGAGCCAGGCGATCCAGGCGGCCATAGCCGGGCACGGCGTCGCGCTCCTGAGCCGCGCGCTGGTCGCGGACGAGCTCGCGCGCGGCACGCTCGTGCAGCCCTTCGATCCCGCGCTCAGAATGGAAGGCTATCGGTACGCCTTCGTCTATCTGCCGGCGCGCAGGGATTCCGAGGCCGTCGAGGCGCTACGCGCCTGGATCCGGAAGGAGCTGTCGGACACGTGAGGCGAGCGGCGAGCACCGGCCGCAAGCGTCTTCTTCAGAGCCGGCGCTCGCCCTAGGGCGCGGTGATCTCGCGCTGCTCCTGCTCGTCGAATCCGAGAGACGAGAGAACTTCGGCGGTGTGCGCGCCGAGCTTCGGAGGAGGCTCGTTCACGCCGGGGCCATCCTTGGAGAACATGAACCCGGCGTTCACGATGGCGCCTCTGCTGCCCTCCGGAAGCCCCGGGATGTCGAGATCGATACGCAGGTTCCGCTCTTCCAGCGCCGGAAGAGAGATCGCCTCGCCGACGCCGCGCACCATGCCGCAGGGAATGCCGGCGGCGCTCAGGCGCGCTTCCCATTCCTGAGCGGTTGCCTGGCGGAAGATCTCGCTCAGCTCGGCCCGCAGAGCCTGGGAGTTCCTGCGGCGCAGGTCCGGCGTGAGGAAGCGTTCGTCGGTGAGCCAGCGCTCGCAGCCGAGCTCGCGTGCGAGCTCCTCGAACTGCGACTGCTGGACTACGCCGAGTGAGATCTGCCTGCCGTTTATCCCCTTCCCCAGCCCACGAGAACGGACTTAAATACGTAATCCCGTCTTCTGTTTGAAAAA
>QGVD01000132.1 GCA_003242685.1 Pseudomonadota bacterium
GTGAGGCTTCTGACGAATATCTGGACGGCGCGGATCCTCGTCATCATCGGCTTTCTCGCGGGGTGGAACAGCCTCGGCGCGACGTTCGCGCACATCGGTAACGACGCCTTCCTGCTGACCGAGCAAGCGCCTCTCGTTCAGACGCATAGCTGGCATCATTTTCTGCGCGAGCTCGGAGCCCAGTTCGGCGCGATGGCGGCGATACTCGTGATTCTGTTCGCCGCGCCCCGGTACCGTACGCCGATCACTTGGTGGGTCATGCTCATCCTGATGATCGGCTTCTACGCGCCGTTCTGGATCGGCGTGCCGTTCGATCCCGCGTATGGTGCGCCCAACATGAGCGCCGAGATCAATCATCTGAGCATGGCCTTGCCTGCGCTTCTCGGCGCTTTTCTTGCGAGACACCACTTCGTCGGCACCGAGCGGACCGCTGCACGTGACCCTCTCGGGGCGCACGAGACATAACGGTCCCGACCCGACCCATTTGCGGCAGCAGACGCCGCTCGGGCGTTCGTCCGTCATTCCGCGCGCAGCGACCGCGTCAGATCGAGCCGCGATCTGCTCGTCGAGCGTCCTCACGTTCTGCAGGCTCAAGCGAGGCTCAATGCCCTGACCGCGGTCGTCAGCTCTCGCCGAGGGTCCTCGAGGGGCTGACGGCGTCCACCTACTATAACAATAGTTGACAGCCGGCATCGTGCCGCGCTTTACTACTAAATGAATAGTAGATGGAGGAACGCATGGAGATTTCGCTCACGGATCGCGAGGCAAGCCTGATGGAGGTGCTCTGGGATCGGGGGCCCTCGACCGTTGCCGAGGTCAAGGAGCACCTGGAAGACGATCTGGCCTACACGACAGTCCTGACGATCCTGCGGAATCTCGAGGCGAAGGGCTACGTTACGCGCGAGGAAGAGGGTAGAGCGCACCGCTACTCGGCCGCGATCGACAGGGATAGCGCGCAGAAGAGCGCGCTGCGGTCGCTGAAGCGGAAGCTCTTCCGCGGCTCGACGGAGCTCTTGCTGACGCGGCTCATCTCGGACGAGAAGCTTTCGGCGGCCGAGGTGGAGCGAATCAAGCAGCTCCTGGATAGGCGGGGCGACCGGCCGAGGGGGAAGAAACGATGATTCTGCCGACGATGGTCTACGCGTTGTGCGTCGCGGGTCTCCTCGGGCTCTTTGCCTGGGTGACGGAGCACGTGTGCGCCGAGCTCGGCCGCGCGCGGCGCTGGGCGTGGGTCTTCGCGATGACGGCGTCGCTTGCGAGGAAGACGAGCGGGCGCTCGCAACGCTCGATCAGTGGTTCGAGCGAGTGGAGGCGCCGAGCGCGAGTGCATTCGCTCTTCGCGGCATGCTCGAGCATCGCCTCGGAAGGCACGAAGCCGCACTGAGGTCGGTGAACGGCGCGATCGCTCGCGCCCCGGAGCCGGACGAAGGCTGGTATATGCTGCGTTTCGCGCTGCAGCTCGAGAAGGGGGATCGGGCGGGAGCGATCGAAACGCTCGAGACGTTGAACTCGAAATGGCCGACCGCCGAGCGGGCCCGGCAGCTCGAGGCGCTTCGCGCCGGCGAGCAGTAACGGCGCGGCTCGGCGGCACGGGGCCCCTACATTCCGGCCGATTCGGCCAAATCCTCGCACGGGCGTCCGTGGTGAACCTTCAGCTGGCGAGCCAGCCGCCGAAGCCCGGTGCGTAGCGCCTCCTCGAGCACCGGATGGTAGTAAGGCATTCGAAGCAGGCGCTGCACCGTCATTTTCTGCTGCACGGCCCAGCTCAAAAGGTGCGCAAGATGCTCGACGTCCGGCCCGAAAAGCTCGGCGCCTCGGAGAATGCAATCATCGCGCGTCGCGTAGAGACGCGCGAGCCCGACGTTGCGGGCCATCACCCGGGCGCGTCCCTGTGTTTCGAACGACACTTCGGCGATCTCGGTGCGACCGTGATCGAGGCTCGCATAGGACTGTCCGGCGATCGCCATCTGCGGCTCGGTGAAGACGATCATCAGCGGCGTGCGGCGGACGTGACGCACGACATCCGGATAGCGCGCAGCGTTCTCGCCGGCGATCCGCCCCTCGTCGATTGCCTCGTGCAGCAACGGCACGTGGCTGCTCGCGTCTCCCGCAAGGAAAATCGGTGCGTCGCCGCACTGCGTCGTCTGCGGATCCCATTTCGTCGGCATGCCCCGCTCGTCGAGCTCGAGCCCGGTCTTCTCGAGGCCGAGGTCGGCGATGTTCGGTCTGCGCCCGGCGGCGACGAGCACGTGAGCGAAATCTCTGCCGCGTGTCTCGCCGTCCGACGTTCTCCACGCGAGCCGGATGCCGTCGCCGGCGGCCTCCGCCGATTCCACCGTGACACCGAGCTCGAGATTCATCGTGCGGCCGAGCACGCTTCGTACGTAATCCTGCAGCACGGGGTCCGTCAGCGGCCCGACCTTCGTCGACAGATCGAGAAACGTCACTTCCGCGCCGAGGCGGCGGAGAGCCTGGCCGAGCTCGAGACCGACGATACCGGTACCGATCACGGCCAGTGATCGAGGCACGCGGGTGAGCTCGAAGACATCGTCGCTGACCAGCACGCGGTCGCGCACGGCATCGAGCACCGGCGGGACGAAGGGCGAGCTCCCCGTCGCGACCACGATCGCCTTCGCATCGAGCTCGAGCTCCTCGCCGACGCGCACGGTCGTCGGACCGACGAAGCGGGCCCGGCCAAGCATGCGCCGGGCAGCCGGCAGCCGCTCGGTGTCCGAGACGGCGCCGGCCACGAAACGGTCGCGCTCGCGGCGAACTCGCGCGAAGACGGCTTCGCCGTCGATCTCGACGTGGCGTGCGCGGATGCCGAAGATCTTCGCGCGCTCGACGGCCTCCGCGGCTTCTGCCGCCGCGATGAGCAGCTTCGACGGCATGCAGCCGACGCGTGCGCAGGTCGTGCCGTACTGCGCTGCCTCGACGAGCAGCCAATCTACGCCCGCTTTCTCGAGCTCTGCGGCCGCATTGAGCCCGGCGCTGCCCGCACCGATCACGATTGCATCGACCGATCGCTTTTGCATCGTCTTCCTCACTCAGACCCGCGTCCTCGCGCGGTCCCTTCCTCTGGAACACGGCAAGGCTAGCGCAAGCGCCCGGCATAATCTCGGCTTCGGGTTGCCGGCATACCCCGTTCTGCGCCGACGCGTGCACTAGGAAAGCCGCGCGGTTCGAATGCCGCTCTCGAGCTTCGGATGCTCATCGGGCGCGCGGGCTCGCTCGCCGAGTCCGCTCCCAAGGCGGCGTGCGCCCGAGCGCCTCTACGAGCAGATCCACGAACGCGCGCACGCGCGGCAGCACGAGCCGGCGCTGCGGCATCACCGCGTAGATGCCGCTTTCCGGAAGCGCATAGTCCGGCAGCACGGTCCTCAGACGGCCCGTGCGCAGGTCGTCGCAAACATGCCATGTCGACAGGAGCGCGATGCCTTCGCCCGCGAGCACCGCATCGCGGATCACCTCGCCGGAGTTGCTTTGCAGCCGTCCGCGCACGTGCACCACGTGCTCGCGTCCGTCGGCACCGCGCAGGGACCAGCTGTCGATCGGGCCGTTCCTGCCCCAGAGCACGAGACAAGCGTGGCTTGCGAGATCCTCTGGCGTCCTCGGCGTGCCATGCCGCCGCAGATAGCTCGGCGCCGCGCACAGTATCCGGCGATTCGTCGCGATCTTGCGCGACACGAGGCTCGAGTCCTCGAGGGCGCCGATGCGGATTGCGAGGTCCAGACCTTCTCGGGCGAGGTCGAGCATCTGGTCTGCAACGATCAGTGGGACTCGAGCGCCAGGAAGCGGGCGGGAAAACGCGGCAAGCGCGGGAACACG
>QGVD01000076.1 GCA_003242685.1 Pseudomonadota bacterium
CGCCGCGGCGATCGCCTGCGCGCAGTGCGTGAGCTTTCTCGCGGGCGCTCTGCAGCACTGCGCCTTCGATGCGGTGATCGAGCTCGATCCGGTCACGATCGATCTTTCCATCGGCCGCGTGCTGAAACTCCCGCGCTGTGAGGTCTGCGGCTTCAGGACCGATGCAGCACCGCCTCCCGCGGTCCGCGACTGGCTCTGAAGGAGCGGCACGTGCTGTCGGAAGAGCTGCGGCGGGTGTGCACGCGCATGATCGATCCCCGGCTCGGCATCGTGCGGCGGGTGGTCTCCGTCCCGCTGCAGCCAGGCGAGCCGCGCCTCTTCATCGTCGCGGCCCACTGCACGCGGCCGCGCTACTTCGCGCGCAACGATGCCTGCGGTCTCGCTTCGACGGACTACACCGTGCCGGCCGGCGGCGCGGGCTTCGAATACGAGGAAGCCCTCTGGCGTGCGCTCGGTGAGGCGGCCGAGCGCTACGCCGCAGGGATCTGTCCGACGGAACGGCTCGTTACTGCTACCCGCCGCCGGCTGGGTGAGCGTGCGCTACCCGTCGAGCGCCTCATCGGCTTCTCCGACGAGCAGTACTCGCGTGCCGGCTTTCCTTTCGCACGTTTCGACCCGGACGCACCCATGCGCTGGATCGAGGGCTGGAATCTCACCCGCGGTACGCCGAGCTTCCTGCCGGCGTCGCTCGTCTATCTCGGGTACGAGGCCCTCTCGCCGCAGGAGATTCTGCAACCGGGAATCAGCTCCGGCATGGCCGCGGGACGTACCCTGGAGCAGGCACTGCTCGGCGGGATTCTCGAGCTGGTCGAGCGCGACGCGTTCATGGCGGCCTGGCTCCTGAGGCACGTGCCTCGTGCGCTGCCGGAATGCGAGCTCGATGCACTCCTTGCGCCGCGTGAACGGGAGCTTCTGCATCATCCCGGTTTTCGCGTACTCCTGTTCGAAGTCACGACGGACATCGGTCTGCCTGCCGTCATCGCTCTGGTGCAGCCACGCAACCGCCGCGCGGCCGTCGTGGGTGCGGGCGCAGGCCTCGCGCTCGCGCGCGCCGCGGCTCGTGCGCTCGTCGAGGCCTTTCAGACGCTCAACTGGGCCATCGTGCTCGAGCGCACGCCGCGTGTGCTCGCGCGCGAGGACGTGCGCGATTTCGCGGATCACGTGCGCTTCTACCTCGATCCCGCGAACTTCGCGAAGCTCGAGTGGTTCTTCGAATCCGTCCCTCGTTCGGCTCGCGGCGCAACGGAATCCGATGCTTCGCCGCGTGACAGCCTGTCCCGTGCACTCGCGCATCTCGAGCGCGCCGGCTTCGAAATCCACTACGTGGAGACCACCACACCGGACCTGCGATGCCTTGGTTTCCGCACCGTGCGCGTGCTGATCCCGGGGCTGCATCCGCTCGGCGTCGGCTGGAACCTCGTTCACGAGGACACACGCCGGCTCGCGTGCATCGCGCGCCACTGGGGTGTGCCGATGCCGCGCCGGCTCAATTCCGACCCTCATCCTTTTCCATAGGAGAGCTCGATGCGTCGATCATCACTCGCTCTGCTTCCTTTGTGTTGTTCCGCGGTGATTGCGGGTGTCGCGCACGCCGAGGAAGAGCCCGCGCTGCGGCTGACGCTGCGCAACGTCACGCCCGGCAAGGGTCAGCTCCTCATCGGCGTGTGCCGCCAGGCGGAGTTCCTGGGATCGCGGTGCGCGTTCACCACGGTAGTGCCGGCGCAGTCCAATCCTCAGGTCATCATCGTTCCGAAGGCGCGGCTCGAGCCGGGCCGCTACGCCGTGCAGGTGGTGCAGGACCGCGACTCGGACGGCAAGCTCGACACGAACATGCTGGGCATCCCTTCAGAGCCCGTCGGCTTCAGTCGCAATGCGGTGGGCCGCTTCGGGCCGCCGAAGTTCGACAGCGCGGCGTTCGACTACGACGGTAAGCCGCTCGATCTCGCCATCGATCTCGGCTGAAGGCGAGCCTTCAGCCGGTTGCATCGGACCATGCTCGACGTGCGCGGTCTGACCAAGTCCTACCGGACGCGGGCGGGGTCGCTCACCGTGCTCCGTGACGTTTCGTTCACTGTAGAGCGGAGCACACTCGCAGCGGTGATCGGTCCGTCGGGCAGCGGCAAGACGACGCTGCTCAACGTGATCGCCACCATCGACCGTGCCGACGCAGGGCAGATCTGGCTCGATGCCACGCCGCTGCATTGCCTGGTCGAGCCGGAGCTGGAGATCGTGCGTCGGCGCGACGTCGGCATCGTGTTCCAGGATTTCGGCCTGCTGCCTGCGCTCACCGCCGCCGAGAACGTCGAGATGGCGCTGCTCATGGAGGACGCCTCCCGGCGCAGCCGCCGTGCGCGCGCACTGGAGGCGCTCGATGCCGTCGGTCTCGCAGATCACGCGAACCGCTTCCCGCACGAGCTGTCGGGCGGTCAGAAGCAGCGCGTGGGCATCGCCCGGGCGCTCGTGAAGAAACCGCGGCTCGTGCTCGCGGACGAGCCGACCGCGAACCTCGATTCGCAGAACGCGCTCGCGCTGCTCACGCTCATGCAACGCCTGACGCGAGAGGCGGGTATCGCGTTCCTGGTTGCTACACACGATTCGCGTCTGCTCGAGGCGGCGGACCGGCGGTTCACGCTCTGCGATGGGCGGCTGACTCCATGATCTGGCTGCAGCTCGCCTGGCGGGACCTCTACCGCAACGCGCGCCGTTCGCTGTTCGCCGTCGGCATCGCGGCCATCGGTGCAGTCGCAGCGATCGCGACGGGCGGTTATCTCCTCAGTACCTTCACCGCGGTGCGGGAGTCGACCATCCGCGGCGGCGTCGGACATCTGCAGATCGCGACTGCGGACGAGTTCTCCGGGTACGAGGACCGCGTGCTGCAGAACGCGCTCACGCCGCAGGACGTCGCACGCATCGAGGATGCCGCAGGTTCATTGCCTGAGGTGGCGTTCTCGCTTCCGAGGCTCGCCTTTCAGGGCATCGTCTCGAACGGCGAACGGAGCCTCGTGATGCTCGGTGAAGGCGTCGACTCAGGTGCCGAGCGCAGGCTCTCGGCGCTGTACGTACCGATCGTCGAGGGCGAAGGTCTCGATCCACAATCCGACGCCTCACCGTTCACGGCAGTCGTCGGGCGGGAGATGGCGCGGCTCCTCGGCATCGGGCCCGGCGACTACGTCACGCTGCTCGCGATCTCGTCGAGCGGCGGCCTCAATGCCATCGACGTGGAGATCAAGGGGCTGTTCGCGACCGGCTCACCCGAGCTCGATCGCATGCGGCTCCTCGTGCCTCTCGCCGCGGCGCACGAGCTCCTCCAGTCGGACCGCGTCCGCCGCATCGTGCTCGCGCTCGAGTCCACCGAGGCCACCGCACACGTCAAGCGTGCGCTCGCCGAGCGGCTGCCGGATCTCGAAGTGCGGGACTGGCAGGAGCTTTCGCCTTTCTATCGACAGCTCGTCGCGCTCTATCTGCGCCAGGCGGCCGTTCTCGCCGTGGTGCTCGCGACGGTCGTGCTGCTCGCCGTGTTCACATCGGTTGCGATGGGCGTGATGGAGCGCAGAAGGGACATCGGCATCCTGCTCAGCCTCGGGATTCCTGCGGCGCGCGTCCGTCGAATGTTCCTGCTCCAGGGCGCGCTGCTCGGCGGTATCGGTGGGATCGGTGGTGCCGTGAGCGCACGCGTCATTCTCTGGATCGTGAACTCGGCCGGCATCCGCATGCCGCCGGCGCCGGGGCAGACCGAGTCCTATCCGTTGTTCATCGCCTTCGACCCGTCGACTGCGGCTCTGACCGCGGGCGCCCTGTGCCTGCTGGGGCTCGCTGCGGGCTGGACGGCGAGTCTCCGCGTGACGCGGGAGTCCATCGTCACGGCAATGCATCGGGAGTGACCATGTGGGGAGCGTCGATGAGAGCAGTGGGCCTCGCGATGCTGATCGGCTGCGCGGCGGCGCGTGCCCAGGCACCCGCGTCCCTGCCGGATCCAGAAGAAATACTGCATTTTCTGGAAGGCGCGCGTGCCTCCGGTGAGCCTTCACAGGTGGAGCTGTCACTCACCACGGTCGAGCCGCGCGGTACGGTCACGCGCCGCTACCGCGTGCTGGACGACGGTGTGGCGAACACCGTCGTCCAGTTCCTCGATCCGCTCGACCGTGGACAACGGATGCTCGCGACACCCGAGGACATCTGGTTCATCACGCCGCGCATCCGCCGCGCGATACGCATTCCGCCCGCGCAACGGCTCTTCGGCGAGGCGAGCTATGGAGATCTCGCGCGGGTGCGCTGGGCGCAGGACTACGACGCCGAATTCGATTCTCCGCACGAGGAAAGCGCCGACGGCGAGATGCGCTGGCGATTGCTGCTCAAGGCACGGCGCACGAGCGCGACGTACCGGACGATCCGCGTGCGTGTCACTCAGGACACGTGGCTGCCCCGCGGTGCGGAGTTCTACGTCGCGAGCGGCAAGCTCCTCAAGACGGCCGAGTTCCCCGATGCGCGTGTCGAGCACGGCCGTCTGCGGATCGACACCTGGGTGTTCCGGAGCACGGACGCGCCGCATCGGCATACGGTGCTCCGCATCGAGTCGGTCGAACCGAAGCGCTTTCCGGAGGCGATGTTCACCCGCCGCTATCTCGAGCTGCACCCGTGATGGTGTATCAGAACGCGTACTTGAGCCACGCCTGCAGCGAGCCCTCGGACGGCAGGAAGCTCAGCTCCGTTCCCTTCCGTCCCAGGTGCATCGAGAGTGAGATCTCCGCAGTGACGCGCCGGCCGAATTCGCGTCCGGCCGAGAGGTTCACGAACGTGCTGCCGTCCGCGATGCCCGTCCGTGCGAGAGCCGACAGCGAAGCCGTCCCCACGGGCCATGCGACGCGCACGAACAGATAATCGCGCCGTGCGCCGCGCGGCAGCAGGCTCTTCGCGTCGTATGCGAGATTGACTGCTGCGAGATCGGGCGGCACCCCTTCGAGCATGCCCGGTGCCGCATCCTCTGCGGGTCCCGCAGCATGGAAGGCGACGAGCGCCTTCCAGAACCCCCATTGCGCGTGGTCGAGACCTGCATCGTCGTGCGACCACTCGAGCGTGACGCTCGTACCCGAAGCGCCGACCCAGCTCGTGCCGACGACCCAGTGGTCGTAACGTTCGTCTTCGCGCAGGCGCCACGAGCCGTTCGGATCGACGGTATCGAAGACGAGCTCGCGCTCGAGCACTCGAAGTGAGATCGGGCGCCGCGTTCCTCGCCGCGTGAATGCGGAGACATGCGCCGTGAGGTCGTCCCGCAGCGTGACGGACGCGGCGAGCCCGAATCCGGCGCGCTGGTCGTGCGGTTTCTGCACGACGAACGAATACGATGCACGCGGCCGGGTCCAGGTGAGATTGGCGGCGAGCTGGCGCAGGCCGCGGTTGAAACCGTCGCTGCGGTGCCGGCTGTCGTCGCTGTAGACGAGCGTGAGATCGAGCTCGCGGCCGATGAAGCCGAGCGCGACGAGCGGCAGGCCTTCGGCGCGCTCGAGACGATCGGTGACATCGGTGAGATCCGGTGTCTTCTGGAAGAAGCCGAGCGGCGTCGAAGAGAAGGCGACATCCCATGCGAGGATGCGCTTGCCGGCGATCAGCGTGACGCGATCCGACAAGGCGAAGGACGCTGAGAGTTCCTGCAGGGACACATCGGTGGTTCGATGCTCGCGGTCACCGTTCCACGCCCGGCTGTGACGGACGCTAGCCCGCCAGCTCAGTGCTCCCATCTCACCGTGAAGCCCCGCGGCGAGCTGAGCGCTCGAGCGCGCCTGACCGAGGAAGTTGCCGGGATTGACCGGAGACTCCCGGACCTTCGTCGCGGAATAGAGCGGCAGCACGAACCCGCCGATCTCGGCGTGTGCCGCGGCGCACTGCAGAGCCGCCACGCCTGCCGCGGCGACCGGCGCGATCCGGCGTCCGTTTCCTCGCGCCTTCCGGACGACCCGACGCAGACCGTGCTCCATTGCGCGGGACCGTAGCGGGCGCGCGAGGCGTTCACGAAGAGCCAAACGCGCGGAGTTCGCGCAGATTCGCGGTGACTGCGAAGCTCAAGTGCGAACAGGTGCGTCGACGGTTCCGCAATTACCTGATGCCGCGGCGCCGAGAACCGCCGGATACGCTCGACACAGAAAGAAAAGGGGCCCGCAGAGGGCCCCTTCGCGCGTTCCCGCGGCAGGCGGCGGGCCGCCGTGCGGCCAGGGCTTTCAGGCCGCGATCTTGATCTTCCGCGGCATCGCCTTCGCCTGCTTCGGAATCGTGATCTCGAGAACGCCGTTGCGTCCGGTCGCCTTCACACCGTCGGCGTCGACCGTGTCGGGAAGAACGAACCGGCGATAGAAACGTCCGTGTCCGCGCTCGCGACGGGATCTGACCGCCTCGTCGCCTTCCTTCTTCGTCTCGCCTCGATTTCCCGAGATCGTCAGCACGCCGTCGTCGAGCGTGATGTCCACGCTTTCCGGGTCGACTCCCGGCAGGTCGACATAGAGCTCGAAGCGGTCTCCGAACTCATGGATGTCGACGGCCGGTACCCAGGCGGCCGTGGCAGCGCTGCTGTCCGCGTTCGTCATGCTGCTGAACACGCGGTTGATCTCGTCCTGAAGCTGTGAAACCAGGCTCCAGGGTTCGTACCGCATGAGTGCCATACCTGCTCACCTCCACAAAACGGATCGAGCGCACGGCCGGAACCGTGCCTTCTTGTGAGCCCCAGATGTGGGCAAGCGTGGCCCTTTCAAGGCCGCGGGCGGCGCAGCAGGAAGGGGGGTACGGCTCTGACGGGATCGGCGCCGCAGAGGGGCGTCGATCCGGATCGCTCGAAACCGGCGAATCGGCCGGTTCCGGCGGGTCGAGGCGCGGACGTCCGGTTGCACCGTTTTCGTGCAGGACCGCACGTTTGCATTGACCGTATATGATGCGCCGGTATTATCCGAACCATTATTAAGTGGTGAAGACGGGCGTGCGACGCCTTCGGACCGGCCTCGTGTCCGCATGAGCGTCAGCGGCCGCCAGCCCCCGCGGCCGACTGAGGAGGCACTTTACGGATCCGGTGCCCGAACTGAGGCGGCCACTGGGTCTCCCCGAGCCATTCAACCGATCCAGGTATTGAACGCGGCGGACGCGAGTCCGGCGCGATGTTTGGTGTGCGCGGCACACCGCTGACGGGGCCAATGACGATGAGCACGAATGAGCGCGGACTCTTCCGGGAGTCGTACGAAAGGGACAGTTGCGGGTTCGGCCTGATCGCGAACCTGGACGATTCGCCCAGCCATTGGCTGGTCGAAACGGCGATCACTTCGCTCGGTCGTCTGACCCATCGTGGTGCAGTAGCCACGGACGGGAAGACGGGCGACGGCTGCGGTCTGCTCCTGAAGAAACCGGAACGGTTCCTGCGCGCGGTGGCCAGAGAGGCCCGCATCGATCTCGCGGAGAGATTCGCCTCGGGCCTGGCCTTCCTCAACCCGGATCCGGCGCTCGCCGAGACGGCGCGTGCGACGCTCGCCGCGCAGCTCGAGCGTGAGGGGCTGGAGCTCGCCGGCTGGCGCGTCGTGCCGACCAACCCTGATGCCTGCGGTCCGGAAGCGCTGAGGACGCTGCCGCACATCGAGCAGGTCTTCGTGAACTGCCGTATCGCCGACATCGACGAGGCGTCGTTCAACCGGAAGCTGTTCCTCGCGCGCCGCCGCACCGAGAAGGCGCTCGAGGGCAAGGACCCGGTCTTCTACATGCCGAGCCTGTCGGCAGCCACCATCGTCTTCAAGGGCATGGTGATGCCGCAGCACCTGGCGGAGTTCTATCCGGATCTCCGCGATCCGCGGCTCGAGACGTCGGTGGTGGTGTTCCACCAGCGCTTCTCGACGAACACGCTGCCGCAGTGGCGGCTCGCGCATCCGTACCGCTATCTCGCCCACAACGGCGAAATCAACACGATCCAGGGCAACCGCAACTGGGCGGTGGCGCGCGGTCCCATCCTGCGCTCGCCGCTGCTGCCGGATCTCTCGGACATCCTGCCGCTCGTGTCGCTCACGGGTTCGGATTCGCAGACGCTCGACAACATGCTCGAGGTGCTGCTCATGGGCGGCCTCGACGTGCTGCACGCGATGCGGATCCTCGTGCCGCCTGCATGGCACGGTCTCGACTTCATCGATCCGGACCTGCGCGCGTTCTACGAGTTCTACTCGGCGCACATGGAGCCGTGGGACGGCCCGGCGGGCATCGTGTTCACGGACGGCCGTTACGCGGGCTGCACGCTCGACCGCAACGGCCTGCGGCCGGCGCGCTTCGTCATCACCCGCAACCGCGTGCTCACGATCGCCTCCGAGACGGGCGTATGGGATTACAAGCCCGAGGACGTCGTGCGCAAGGGCAAGCTCGGACCGGGCGACATGATCGCGCTCGACCTGCAGTCGGGCGAGCTGCTCGAGTCGCGCGACATCGACGAGCTGCTCAAGAACCGCCACCCGTACAAGACGTGGCTCAAGAAGGGCGTGCGCTATCTCGAGACGGATCTCGTCGACCCGCGTCTCGCCGCCGAGCCGATGGACCGCGAGACGCTCGCGCTCTATCAGAAGATGTTCAACATCACCGCCGAGGAGCGCGAGGAGATCATCCGCGTGCTCGCGGAGGACGAGAGCGAGGCCGTGGGCTCCATGGGCGACGACACGCCGATGCCGGTGCTGTCGCGCAAGGTGCGCTCGCTGTACGACTACTTCCGCCAGCAGTTCGCGCAGGTGACGAACCCGCCGATCGATCCGCTGCGCGAATCGATCGTGATGTCGCTGCAGACGCAGATCGGGCCGGAGTGCAACGTGTTCGTGCCGGCGCCCGAGCACGCGCGGCAGATCGTGCTCGGCTCGCCGATCCTCTCGCAGCGCAAGCTCCGCCAGATCCTGGGCCTCAAGGACTTCGGCGTCACGCACGAGTTCATCGATCTGCAGTACGACCCGGCCGAGGGGCTCAAGAACGCGATCCTGCGCATGTGCCGCCAGGCCGAAGAGGCCGTACGCCGCGGGACGCTCGTGCTGCTGCTCTCGGACCGCTATCTGGTCAAGGGCAAGCTGCCCGCGCACGCACTGCTCGTCACGGGCGCCGTGCATCATCACCTCGTGCGCACCGGTCTGCGCTGCAAGTGCAACATCCTGGTGGAGACCGGAACGGCGCGCGATCCGCATCACTTCGCGTGCCTCATCGGCTACGGCGCCACGGCCGTGTATCCGTACATGGCCTATCAGGTGCTCTTCGACATGATGCGCAAGGGCCGCGTGAAGCTCGACTTCGCCACGCGGCTCGAGCTCGGCCGCAGCTACCGCGCCGGCATCCGCAAGGGCCTCTTCAAGATCATGTCGAAGATGGGCATCTCGACGATCGCGAGCTACCGCAGCTCGCAGCTCTTCGAGATCGTGGGTCTGCACGACGAAGTCGTGGACCTGTGCTTCACGGGCACCGAGAGCCGGGTGCAGGGCGCCGATTTCTCCGACATCGAAGCGGACCTCAAGCAGCTCGCCGAGCGCGCCTGGAATCCGCGCGAGCCGCTCGAGCAGGGCGGCCTGCACAAGTACGTGCACGGCGGGGAGTACCACATGTACAACCCCGACGTGATCGCGACGCTCCAGGCGGCGGTGATCTCCGGTGACTACGAGCGCTACAAGCTGTTCGCGAAGCTCGTGAACGAGCGTCCGCCGTCCACGTTCCGCGACCTCATGCGGCTGCGCAGCCCGCGCAAGCCTGTTCCGGTCGAGGAGGTGGAGCCGGTCGAGGAGATCGTGAAGCGCTTCGATACGGCGGCCATGTCCCTCGGTGCGCTCTCGCCCGAGGCGCACGAGGCGCTCGCCATCGCCATGAACCGCCTGGGCGGACGTTCGAACTCCGGCGAGGGCGGCGAGGACCCGGAGCGCTACCACACGGAGAAGAACTCCAAGATCAAGCAGGTCGCCTCGGGCCGCTTCGGCGTGACGCCGGAATACCTCATCAATGCCGAGGTGCTGCAGATCAAGATCGCCCAGGGCGCGAAGCCCGGCGAGGGCGGTCAGCTGCCCGGCCACAAGGTCAACGAGATGATCGCGAAGCTGCGCTTCGCGCGGCCCGGCGTCGGCCTCATCTCGCCGCCGCCGCACCACGACATCTATTCGATCGAGGACCTGGCGCAGCTCATCTTCGATCTCAAGCAGGTCAACCCCGACGCTCTCGTGTCGGTGAAGCTCGTCGCCGAGCCCGGCGTGGGCACGGTGGCGGCAGGCGTCGCCAAGGCGTACGCGGACCTCATCACGATCTCCGGCTACGACGGCGGCACGGGTGCGAGCCCCATCTCGTCGATCAAGTACGCCGGCACGCCGTGGGAGCTCGGTCTCGCCGAGGCGCACCAGACGCTGCGCATCAACGATCTGCGCCACCGCGTGCGGCTGCAGACCGACGGCGGTCTCAAGACCGGTCTCGACGTGGTGAAGGCGGCGATCATCGGCGCCGAGAGCTTCGGCTTCGGCACCGCGCCGATGGTGGCGCTCGGGTGCAAGTACCTGCGCATCTGCCATCTCAACAACTGTGCGACGGGCGTCGCCACGCAGCACAACGTGCTGCGCTCGAAGTACTTCATCGGCATGCCGGAGATGGTGATGAACTATTTCCGGTTCGTGGCGCAGGAAGTGCGCGAGATCCTCGCCTCGCTCGGCGTGCGCAGGCTCGAGGAGATCATCGGCCGCACAGAGCTGCTGGAAATCCTGCCGGGCGAGACGCCGAAGCAGCGCAAGCTCGACCTCACGCCGATCCTCTCGACCGCGGGGCTCGCGGACGACAAGCCGCACTTCTGCCTCACGCCGTCGAACCCGCCGTTCGACAAGGGCGAACTCGCGGAGCGCATGCTGAACGACATGCGCGAGGCGATCGAGAAGAAGACCGGCGGCGAGTGGCACTACGAGGTGAAGAACTACCACCGCTCGATCGGTGCCCGGATCTCCGGCGAGATCGCGCGGCGCTGGGGCAACTACGGCATGGAGGACAAGCCGATCGTGGTGCGCCTGACCGGCAGTGCCGGTCAGAGCTTCGGCGTGTGGAACGCCGGCGGTCTGCACCTCTACCTCGAAGGCGATGCGAACGACTACGTCGGCAAGGGCATGGCGGCCGGCAAGATCGTGCTGCGCCATCCGCGCAACGCGCGCTACGAGTCGCGCAACACGGTGATCATGGGCAACACCTGCCTGTACGGCGCGACGGGCGGACAGCTCTTCGCGGCCGGCGTCGCCGGCGAGCGCTTCGCGGTGCGCAACTCGGGCGCGATCGCGGTCATCGAGGGCGCGGGCGACCACTGCTGCGAGTACATGACCGGCGGCGTGGTGTGCGTGCTCGGCCGCACGGGCGTGAACTTCGGTGCAGGCTTCACGGGAGGGTTCGCGTACGTGCTCGATCTCGAGCGCGACTTCGTCGACCGCTACAACCACGAGCTCATCGACATCAGCCGCATCAATCCCGAGGCGATGCAGGCGCACCTGCAGCACCTCGAGAGCCTGATCGAGCAGCACGTGGCGGAGACGGGAAGCACATGGGGTGAGGAGATCCTCAACGACTTCCGCAACTTCATCGGCAAGTTCTGGGTGGTGAAGCCGAAGGCGGCTTCCATCCACTCACTGATCGAGAATCTGAGACGAGCGGCGTAATGGCTGACAAGACACTGCAGTTCCTCGAGATCCCGCGCACCGATCCGGAGAAGGCTCCGGTTGAGGTGCGGATCAAGAGCTTCCGCGAGATCTACGCGCCGTTCGATCCAGAGAGCGCTGCGCAGCAGGCCGGACGCTGCCTCGCGTGCGGCAATCCGTTCTGCGAGTGGAAGTGCCCGGTCCACAACTACATTCCCAACTGGCTGAAGCTCATCCAGGAGGGCAACCTCTTCGAGGCGGCGGAGCTGTCGCACAAGACGAACTCGCTTCCCGAGGTCTGCGGGCGCATCTGCCCGCAGGACCGCCTGTGCGAGGGCGCGTGCACGCTCAACGACGGGCTCGGCGCGGTCACGATCGGCGCGATCGAGAAGTACATCACCGACGAGGCCTTCAAGCGCGGCTGGCGGCCGGACATGTCGAACGTGCGGCCGACGGGCAAGCGCGTCGCCGTCGTCGGCGCCGGTCCCGCGGGTCTCGGCTGCGCGGACATCCTCGTGCGCAACGGCGTGAAGCCGGTCGTGTTCGATCGCTATCCGCGCATCGGCGGTCTGCTCACGTTCGGCATTCCGCCCTTCAAGCTCGAGAAGGAAGTGGTCGAGCGGCGCCGTCAGGTGATGGAGGAGATGGGCGTCGAGTTCCGGCTCGGCGTCGAGATCGGAAAGGACGTCCCCTTCGAGCAGCTGCTCGAGGAATACGACGCGGTGTTCCTCGGCATGGGCACGTACAAGTACGTGAAGGGCGGATTCCCGGGCGAGGATCTGCCGGGCGTGTACGAGGCGCTGCCCTACCTCATCTCGAACATCAATCACGAGCTCGGCCTGCCGGGCGCGGCGGAGCAGCTCATCAGCATGAAGGGCAAGCGCGTCGTCGTGCTCGGCGGCGGCGATACCTCCATGGACTGCAATCGCACGGCGATCCGTCAGGGCGCGCTGTCCGTCACCTGCGTGTATCGCCGCGACGAGGCGAACATGCCGGGCTCGCGCCGCGACTACAAGAACAGCAGGGAAGAGGGCGTCGAGTTCCTCTTCAACCGTCAGCCGATCGAGATCGTCGGTTCCGAGCGCGTCGAGGGCGTCAAGGTCGTGCAGACGCGGCTCGGTGCGCCGGGTCCGCGCGGCCGCCGCATGCCCGAGCCGATTCCCGGCACGGAAGAAGTGCTGCCGGCCGATGCGGTGATCATCGCGTTCGGCTTCCTGCCGAGTCCGCCGGAGTGGCTGGAGAAGCACGGCATCCGCCTGCATCCGAACGGTCGCGTGCGCGTGACCGCAGGCAACAGGCGGGCGTTCCAGACCACCAATCCCAAGGTCTTCGCGGGCGGCGACATGGTGCGCGGCTCGGACCTGGTGGTGACCGCCGTGTTCGAAGGCCGCGAGGCCGCGCGCGGCATCCTCGACTATCTCGGCGTGAGCTGATCCTTCGGGTCAGCCGCGCCGGGATCACGCGGTCGTGGCGTAGAGCGCCATCTGGTCCGCGTAGGCCTTCGCAAAGGCCGGGCGGGCCGTGGCGCGCGCGACGTAGCGCTTGCAGGCCGGGTGTCCTTCGAGCCTCTCGAAGCGGTCGACGAGACGCAGCACGTCCGCCATCAGGATGTCCGCGATGGAGAAGGATCCGGCGAGCCATTCGCGTTCCGCCAGCACCGGCTCCAGGTGCTGGAGACGTGACTCGAGGAATCTGTCGATGCGCTTCCAGGCCGACGTGTCGCGGCTCTCGCCGGAGAGCAGCAGGATGAACCACGGCAGGCTCGCCATCTCCACCGAGTTGAGCGCCGCGAACACCCATTGAATGGCTTCGCTGCGGCGGCGCGGATCGGACGGCAGAAGTGCATCGCTGCGATTGCCGAGATGCAGCAGGATCGCGCCGCTTTCGAAGATCGAGAGGTCTCCATCGGTAAGCCACGGCACCTGACCGAAGGGCTGGTGCGCGAAGTGCTCCGCGCTGCGCTCGCGGAAAGGTACCGTTTCGACGCGATAGGGCAGTCCGGCTTCTTCCAGCGCCCAGCGTATGCGGATGTCGCGCACGTAGCCGCGAGGCAGCTCAGGTACCCAGTCGAATGTCGTGATGACGAGCTCGCCCATCAGGCACCTCCGTCCGTCAGCCGTCGCACTATGGCCGAAGACGCGAGCTGCATGAAGAGGACTGCGCTGCCGGAGCCGCTCGCGAGCGGCCGCGTGTCTTCCGTCGACAACGCCGAGGTCCTACGCGAGGCCGTCTTCGGCGAGCAGCGCCTTGTTCATCGCAAAGGCAGCCTTGACGCCTTCGGCGACGGCGACGACCACGAGCTGCACGTCGCGTGAAGCATCGCCGGCGACGTAGACCCCCGGCACGCTCGTCGCCACGTCGTAGTCGCCGGCTTCGACGCCGCCCTTGTCGCTGAATTCGCACCCGAGTCGCGCGGCGAGCGGCGAGCGCTGGTGCTGACCGGTGTTGAAGAACAGCGCGCGACGCTCGAGCGTGCGGCCCGTGGTGAACACGATGCGCTCGAGCATTCCGTCGTCACTGCCTTCGAGCGCTGCGATCGGATCTTCGTAGATCGGAATGGAGTGTCGGGCGAGCCGCGCGCGGCAGCTCTCGTCGAGCTGCCCGGGTGCGCCGGTGAGCAGCGCGATGTCGGCGCTCCACTGCTTGAGCATGAGCGCGAGTCCCGCGCCCTTTTCGTCGAGGCCGTATGCGGCGATCGGCTGATCGCGCCACTCCCAGCCGTCGCAGTACGGACAGTGATGCACGCTGCGGCCGTAGAAGCGTTCGATTCCCGGCAGCGGCGGCAGCTCGTCGACGACGCCGGTCGCGAGCAGGAGCTTGCGCGCGCGTTCGCGCGTTCCGTCCTCGAGCGTCACCTCGAAGCCGTCGTCGTTCCGGCCCGCATCGACGACAGTGACGTCGCGCACCGTGACCGTGCCGTACGCCCGCAGCTCTTCGCGGGCAAGGCGCACGTACTCGTGCGGCGGACAGCCGTCGCGCGTCGGAAAGCAGTGCATGTGGCGCGAGGCCCGGTTGCGATAGCGGCCGGCGTCGCACACGAGCACGCGCCGGCGGCAACGGCCGAGGGTCAGTGCAGCGGAGAGACCGGCAGGTCCACCGCCGACGATGACGACTTCCCAGGCGGTCGAGCTCATGGGAGCCCGATGCAGCAAGTTGCGCGCCGCCGGTTGACGCGAGGCAAAAAAAAGCCCTGCGATGCAGGGCTCGAGCACTTAGGGTTGTGCGCCTCCGGTCGATCGCTGTCAGCTGACGCCAGGCGCAGGCTGAAAGTCCCGGGCCGGCAGGCCCCGAGCGCCTCGGCGTGTCGCGTTGTCACGGGCTCTATCTCAATTACGGCTGGAACGCTGGAGCCTGTCGCTCCGACCCATCCACAGGCCCATGTGTCACTTCACCCGATGTGCGTTCCGGACGGTCGCCAAAAGGTGGCAGCCGTCTTTCCCGTGCCCGCGTCGATCGCCCGAGTTTCTATTCTTGTTCGTCTATACCTGTCCTCTCGGCGCATCATGCGCCTTGTTCGGTCACTCGCAAGAAGTCGAGCAAGATCGATGCCAGGACATTGACGCCCAACTAAAACATGAAGTTAGCGTTCTTCGTTCCCTGGTGACTGTAAAGAGAGCCTACACCGTTTCACGTTCAGGTTCATGTTGCATCTTCGCGACGCCCGCGCGCGAGCCGTACCCTGAAGCGTGCACCGGAATCGTGCGGCAGGTTGTCCGCCTCCGCCCGTCCGCCGTGGAACTCGGCGATCAGCCTCACGATGTAGAGGCCGAGCCCGAAGTGCGGCCTGCTGTCGGAGCCCGTGCGGGACTGCCAGAGCGACTCGAACATGCGCTCCCGCAGGCCGGGCGGCAGGGTGGGCCCGGGGTTGTCGACCTCCAGCACCGCCTCTTCGGGCAGCTCGAGCAGTCGCACGGTGATGACGGAGCCGTGCGGGCTGAAGTCCACGGCGTTGTCCACCAGCTTGTCGAGCATCTGCACGATGAGATCCGGCGCGCCCTCGATCACGACCGGGCCGCGAGGAAGCTCGGTGCGGAACTCGCGCTGCGGGAATGCCATGCGGTAGGACTCGACGGCCGAGTCGAGCAGCGGCACGAGATCGAAGCGGCTGCGTTCGGCGCTTCGGATCGCCTCCTCGACGCGGCTGGCCGCGCCCATCGCGACGAGGATGGCGTTGAGCCGCTCGCTGCCTTCGCGTGCGCGCGCCACGTAGGGCCGGGCATGCTCCGGAAGGGCCTCCGCTTCGAGATTCTCGAGGGAGGAACGCACGATGGTGAGCGGCGTGCGGATCTCGTGCGCGAGCTTGCCCGCGAGGGTGCGCAGATAACCGGTGTAGTCGTTGAGGCGCGCGAGCAGCGTGGAGAAGCTGCGCGCCACGTCGCCGAGCTCGTCGGGAGCTTCCGTCTCGGGAAAGTCGGTGACGAGTCCCTCGCGCGTGAGCGCCGATTCGCTCGCACGCCGGAGCCTCGCCAGCCGGAACGCGAGCCGGATCGCGAAGGCGAGGATCGCGAGCACGGCGAGGATGCTCGTGATCAGCGTGAAGTTGAGCAGCCGCGTGACGGCATCGTCGCGCAGCGTGAGCCAGCGATCCGCGCTCTGCGCGACGTGCAGCACTCCGATCGTCCGCTGCCGGTCGTGGTCCTGGATCGGCACCGAGAGCTCGACGCGTCGCCGCTCGCCGGGCCGATCCAGGATGCGCCTGTAGAGCCGCGCCAGAAGGCCGCGGTCGGGATTCGGATCCGTGGGCACCGCGAGCCTGTCCACGGTCGCAAGCGGCGCGCCTTCGGGTGTCGTGACCATCAGTCGCAGTCCAGGGGCACTGAACTGGCGGAGATAGTCGTCGAGCCCCGGTGCAGCGGCCACCAGCCGGCCTCGCGTCGCGAGATTCTCCGGCGCGAGCGAGCCGAAGCTCTCGGGCTCGGCGCCGCGCTGGCGCTGGCCGCCGGTGCGGCCCCCGAACGGTTCCCGACCCCTGAACGCGGGGAACCCACCCTGAACG
>QGVD01000077.1 GCA_003242685.1 Pseudomonadota bacterium
CGGTTTGTGGGGTTAGGAGTGGGTAATAGCGTACGGCCCGGGTGTCTGACAGGCCGCGAGCACCGCGGTGCTCGCAAGAAGGATCAGAACGCGTCGCATCAGCGGATGATATCGCGCAGCCAGCGCCCCGCACGCTCCACGATGCCTTCGAGATCGCCGCGCCGGCAGCCCGGCTTCCAGGGCGGCTCCGAGCCCGGCGCTACGGCGATGGAGATCATTTCATCCGAGCAGCCCGGCTCGACGCGCAATCCCGTCGAGTATTCGATCCAGACTTCGGTGAGAGACTCCGGAAGCGGCGCCATCCACGGCGTGGTGTCGAGCCCGGCCATCACGCGGCTCCAGATCGCGAGCGCACCTGCGGAGCCCGTGAGTCCCGTCGGGCGGTTGTCGTCGTAGCCGACCCATACCACCGCGAGATGGCCGCCGGAGAATCCGGCGAACCAGCTGTCACGGAACTCGGACGAGGTGCCCGTCTTGCCGGCAACGACGAGACCCGGAGGCAGGATCGCCCGCGCCGCGCGTCCCGAGCCGCGCAGCATCACCTGCTCGAGCATCTGGTTCACCTGGTACACGTTCTCGGGCGCCGCGACGGGTCTTACCTCGAGCGGATAGGGGCGCACGATCTCGCCTTCGGCGCTCACCACCGCGCGTACCGCGCGCAGCGGCACCGAGAATCCGCCCGCCGCGAGACCCGAGTAGAGCTGCGCGACCTCGAGCGGCGTGAGCTCGAGAGCGCCGAGCAGCAATGCCGGAACCAGCTCGGGATTCGACTGCAGTCCGAAGCGCCGCAACGTCCGGGCGACTTCCCGCAGACCGATGTCCATGCCGAGCGAGACCGTGGCGAGGTTCATCGACTCGGCGAGCGCGCGCACGAGCGGCACGGGACCGTAGGTCTGGCGCGTGATGTTCGAGGGCTTCCACACCTTGTTGCCCGGCAGCGGAATCTCGACGGGGGCATCCTCCACCACGCTCGCCGCCGTGTAACGGCCCGTCTCGATGGCTGAGAGATAGACGAAGGGCTTCACCAGTGAGCCGATCTGCCGGCGCGCATCGAGCGCACGGTTGAAACCGTCATAGCCAGCGCGACGCCCGCCGACGATCGCGATCACCTCGCCGCTCTGCGGAGCCGTGATGACGAGGGCACCTTCGAGCGAGCCTTCGGGCTGCTTGCGCGCACGGTCGAGGCGCGCGAGTTCGTTCTCCATCACGCGCTCCGCGTGCTCCTGGGCACGCGGATCGAAGCTCGTGAAGATGGTGAGCCCCGCCTCCGTGAGATCCTCCTCGCGGTAGTCGCGCCGGAGCGTCCTGCGCACGAAGTCGAGATACGCGGGGTAATAGCCGCCCGATGCCCGCGTCGTCAGGCCCAGCGGCCGGGCTGCGGCTGCCTTCGCCTCCGCTTCGGAGACCACGCCCTGCTCCGCCATGATCCTGAGGACCAGGTCCCGCCGTGCACGCGCGCGGTCGGGGTGGCGGCGCGGGTCATAGTACGAAGGGCCGCGTACGACCGCGACAAGAAGCGCGATCTCGTGAAGATCGAGCTCGGCGAGCGGTTTGCCGAAGTAGAACTGGCTCGCGAGACCGAAGCCGTGCACGGCGCGCCGGCCATCCTGGCCGAGGTAGATCTCGTTGATGTAGGCGTTCATGAGATCCGCCTTGTCGAAGCGGGCCTCGAGCGCCATCGCCATGATCGCCTCGCGGATCTTGCGTCCGAGCGTCTGACGCGGATCCAGGAAGTAGCTCTTGACGAGCTGCTGCGTCAGCGTGCTGCCGCCCTGCTCGATCCCTCCCGCGCGCAGGTTCACCCAGAGCGCACGCAGGATCGCCTTGGGATCGATGCCGAAATGCGTGTCGAACGTGCGGTCCTCGACCGCCTTCAGTGCTGCCGGAAGCAGCGGCGGCACGTCCTCGGGCGCGACGACGATCCGATCCTCGCCGTGAATCGGAAAGATGCTGCCGATGAGGAGCGGCTCGAGCCGCTCGAGGGGTACCTCCCTCCCCTGAGGATCGCGCAGGCTCTCGATGGCCGTCGGGCCGGAGACGATCGTGAGGATCCGCGCAGGGCGCGTCTCGTCCGCAAAGCGTGCCGGACGCAGCGCGACGTCGAATCGGTTGCCGCGGCGGCGGTAGGTTCCGGGCCTCTCGAGCTTCTCGACCGGCCGGTAGTGCAGGCGCTCGAGCTCCTTTTCGATCTCCTTCCGCGTGAGCGGAAGTCCGGCGTAGAGCTCGAGAGGCGCCGCGTAGACCTGCGCGGGCAGCGTCCAGCGCCGGCCCTCGAACTGGCGCGTCACGATGCGATCGAGATGGCCGACGTAGATCGCGCCCGCGATGACGGCGAGCGCGAGCAGCGCGAGAAGCGGCCGGACGAGATTTCCTATTTTCCAGCGAGAGCGAGCCATGATCCCTGCAACTCAAGCCATCGTTCCTGAACGGCCGCTGAACCGGCGCCCTGCGCCACGCGCCGGCACTGGAGATGCCCGGCCGTCTGCCGGCCGGCCGACGATCTCCTAGACGAAGAGCTCACCGGCCGGCTCGCGCAGGTTGTACCGCGAGCTCATCGCATGACCGTACGCTCCCGCGTTCGCGATGAGGAGCACGTCGCCCTCCACCGTCGGCGGCAGCAGCCGGTCGTGACCGATGATGTCCGCACTCTCGCAGATCGGACCCACGACGTTCACGAGCTCCGTCGCCGGCTCTTCGATGCGCGTGAGATTGACGATCTCGTGGTATGCACCATAGAGCGCCGGACGGATGAGCGAGTTCATTCCCGTCGCGATGCCCACGTAGCGGACGTCGCCCTTCGCCTTGATCTGCGTGACGCGCGCGAGCAGCACGCCCGCGGCGGCCACGAAGTAGCGGCCCGGCTCGATCCAGATCTCGAGCCCCGGGTTCGACTCGCGCACGGCCGCGAGCACCTCGTCGAGCCGGGCGAGATCGACGCCCGACTGATCGCTGCGCTCCGGCACGCCGATTCCGCCGCCGACGTCGATCACGCGCACGTCGCGGAAACGCTCCGTCAGCGCGGCGAGCGTCGACGCCGTGTACTGCCAGCTCGAGACATCGAAGACGCCGCTGCCCGAATGCGCATGCAGACCCACGATCTTCGTGCCGGCCGCGGCCGCGAGGCGCTCCAGCACGTCGAGCTCGGACAGCGGCACTCCGAACTTCGTGTGCGCGCCCGCCGTGCGCACGTGCTGGTGATGACCGCGGCCCATTCCCGTGTCGATGCGGACGAAGACCTCGCGCCCGGAGAACACCTCGGGCCAGGCCTCGAGCACGTACGTGTTGTCGATCGTGACGCGCACGCCCTGCGCGAGCGCCCACTCGTACTCGCTGCGGGGCGCGAAGTTCGGCGTGAACAGCACTCTCTGCCGCTCGATCTCCGGGAACACCTCGAGCACGCGCTCCACCTCGCCGCGGGAGACGCATTCGAAATCGACGCCTTCCTCGTGCAGCGTGTGCAGGAGCTCGGGATGCGGATTCGCCTTCATCGAGTACAGCACCCGGGCCACCGAACGGAGCCCGCGCAGCGCACGCGCCGCCGAGCGCACGGATTCGCGGTCGTAGACGTAGGCGGCATCCCGGTCCGCGAGCGCCGCGACGAGCTGCGCGCGCTTCTGGCGCCACCACGGCACCGGCCGCGTGCCCGCGGCTTCGGGACGCACGAAGATCTGCTCCCACGTCGGCCCGAGCACCCGGTCGCCCGGGACGGGGCGGATCAGGAGCTCGTGGAGCTGATCGACGAGCCGGTCGCCCTGGTCCTCGTCGACCACGAAGGTGAAGTTGAGGTCGTTCGCGGCCTGGCTCACCAGGTAGATCTTCTGCTCCGCGAAGAGCTCGAGGGCATCCCCGAGCTGATGCAGGATGGCGCGGATGTTGCGGCCGACGAGGCTGACGGAAGCGCAGGGTCCGATCACCTGCACGCGGCACAGGCGCGAGAGATCCGCGACCAGGTCGCTGAGCTGCTCCGCATCGAGCGTGTTCGCGGCAGGATCGAGCGAGACGGTGACGTTCGTCTCGGAAGTCGAGACGAGGTCGACCGACATGCCGTGATCCTTGAACACCTGGAACGCGTCCGCGAGGAAGCCGACCTGGTGCCACATGCCGGGGCTGTCCATCGCGACGAGCGTGATGCCCTTCTTGATGCAGATCGCCTTCACCTGGGCGAGCCCTTCGCCGCCCTCGGAGGTGATCACGGTGCCTTCGAGATCGGGCGTCTGCGTGGCGTAGACGTGCAGCGGAATGCGGTACTGCCTCACCGGCAGGATGCAGCGCGGATGCAGAACCTTCGCGCCGTTGCTCGCGATCTCCTGAGCCTCGTCGTAGTGCAGCGCGCGCAGCAGCCGCGCGGTGGGCGTCGAGCGCGGATTCGCGCTGAACATTCCGGGCACGTCCGTCCAGATCTCGAGTCGCTGTGCGCTGAGCTTCGCGGCGAGGTACGCGGCCGAAGTATCCGAGCCGCCGCGGCCGAGCAGCACCGTGTTGCCGTCCTCGTCGCTCGCGATGAAGCCCTGCGTCACGACCACGGGGGCGAGCGCGTCGAGGCGCGCGACGAGCTCGGCGTCCGGCGAGAAGACGCACGTCGCGGAGAGCACGCTCGCCTTCGCCGAGGCACCGCGCCTCTCCTCCGCCTTGAGCATCGCGCGCGCGTCAGCCCAGACGGCCTCGATTCCCTGCGACTGAAGATAGCGCGCGCCGATGTCCGTCGACATGAGCTCGCCGGTCGCCATCACGCGCGCCCGGAGCCGGTCGCTCACCTCCCCGATGAGCGCCACGCCGGCAGCGATCTGCGCGAGCTCGCTGAAATGCCGCTCGAGCGCGGGACCGACCGGAATGCCGAGATCCTCACACAGACGCCGATGACGTTCCCGGATGTCGGCGAGCACCGCTTCGTGCTCACCCTGAAGAGCCGCCGCAAGAAGCTTCTCGAGCCGATCCGTGACGCCGCTCAACGCGGAGTGCACGACCAGCACGCGCGCACCCATGGCGCGACGCGCCTTGACCACTGAGGCGATGTTTTTCCAGTTGGCGAGCGAGGAGACGCTGGTGCCGCCGAACTTGAGAACGATCCACGAGGAAGACGTGCGCGTCACGGGTAGACCCTCTGTCATGCGCATGCAAAGAGCTCCGACGTGCCGCTTTCGCGACGTCGGAGCCCGGATGTTTCGATCTGGTTGTCCCTGGGGGAGATTTGCGGGGCGGCCGCGGGTCTACAGGTCTTCTTCGTAGACGTCGCGCAGGTCCCGCTCGAGCTTGCGATCTGCCAGGACTTCCTCGAGCCGGCTCCACGCCGCTTTGCCGCGTTTGCCCTGCGTACGGACCCGTTTGTCGACACGGTCGAGGAGGCGCTCGTAGTCCGTGCCGTCCTCCACACCGCTGAGGAAATCGTCGTCGAGGTCGAAGCTCTCGGTGTCGCGTTCGGACATCGCCACAGCAGATTTTTCCGTTTGGATCAAATACTTGGCGCACGCATAGGGCGCGGCGAAGTCCGCGAACTATAGCGGATTCACGGCGCCGTTCAACTCCTTTTCAGGAGTCTCCGGGCGGCGAATCGAGCACCTCGATGGGGGCTCCCCGAGCAAGCCCCAGACCCGCCGACGCGCTGCCCTCGCTTCGTGCGACCTCGACGACCCCGAACGAGTTCACCAGGGCGAGGTACTCACCGGCTGCTGCATCGCCGTACGTCCGGCTCAACCCGAGGGATCTGCCCCCGATCCGGACCTGCGGGTGACGCAACGGTGCGATGAGCTCGACCTCGATGTTGCTGATCAGATTGCCGAAATGATCGATCGTGACGATGGCGCCGGTGACGCTCCCTGCCCGTACGGCAGGCTCCGGAATGGAAGAAGGCAGCAATGCCTCCACGGGCTCGCCGAGCTGATCCACGGTACGGCGGCCGGAGGCGATCTCCGCGGCAACCGGCGCGAAGATGTCCCTGCCGTGGAAGGTAGCGCTCGGCCGGTCGATGCCGAGATTCTTCAGAGCGGCGTCCTTCAGCCGCACCATGCCTTCGACCTCATGACGGCGGACGAGCCTGGCGAGAAGACCGTTGTCCGGTGCGAGGAAGACGTGCCCCCGCGCGCTCACGCAGACGATTCCCCGCGACGTACCCACACCTGGATCGACGACGGCGACGTGCACCGTGCCGGTCGGGAAGTAGGCGAAGGAGCGCTCGAGCCAGAAGCCGGCTTCGGCAGGCGTGAAGCGCTCGATCTCATGCGTCAGATCGACGATGCGGGCATCCGGGAAACGCTCGAGGATGCGTCCCTTCATCACGCCGACGAACGGATCCCGATGCCCGAAGTCGGTCGTGAGTGTGACGATGCCCGACGGCTTGAAGCTTCGCTCCCCTCGCATTCGATGCTCCGTACGACCGCAGTCCGGCACACGTTGACGGCGCGCCGACTGCACAATCCCAGGTGGCATGCCCGATGCTGCTGTCGCCGCGCGCCGACGCGGATTGGCAGCGTCCGCACCGCAGATTACGCTGACCGCCGCCGCAGTGGCAGGACCCGTAAGAATATGGAAAGACCTCGACACGGGTGGATGATCTCAGGCATCTGCGCACTGCTCATCGCCTGCGGTGGCGGAGGCGGCGGCAGTGGTGGCGGTACCAACCCACCGGGTTCCGGCGGCAACAATCCGCCGCCGACCGCCGGCACCTGCAACATCGAGAGCGAAAAGCAGTTCGTGCTGGACGTCGCGCGAAGCTGGTACCTGTTCCTCGATCTGCTCCCGACGAACGTCGACACCGCACAGTACCCCACCGCCGACGCACTGCTCGATGCGCTGACCGCCCAGGCGCGCCGCCAGTCCCGCGACCGGTACTTCAGCTATCTCACATCCATCACGGCCGAGGAGCAGTACTTCGAACAGGGAGAGTCGGTCGGCTTCGGCTTCAGTGTCACTGTCCCCACCTCGCAACTCCGGCTGTTCGTGACCGACGTCTATGCCGGATCCGGTGCGGCGGAGGCCGGATTCCAGCGAGGCGACGAGCTCCTCGCCGTCGGCGCCTCAGTGAACGACCTGCAGCCCGTTTCACAGCTCCTCGTGCAGCCGAACGGCTGGCAGGCCGCGATCGGACCGAGTCAGTCGGGCATCACCCGGGTGTTCCGCGTGCGCACACGCGATGGAGCGGTGATCGATCGTACGGCCACGAAGAGGCCCTTCTCTCTCGATCCCGTGCCGCGCACTGCGCTCATCGAGCGCGAGGGACTCACGCCCGTCGGCTACGTGAGTCTGCGCAGCTTCATCCAGCCGGCGAACGAGGCGCTCGTCGCCGCATTCGCATCGTTCCGTGCGCGGAACGTGAGCGACGTGATCATCGATCTGCGCTACAACGGCGGCGGGCTGCTCTCGACCGCGGATCTTCTCGTGAATCTCCTTTCCGGTGCGCGCAGAGACACCGACATCGAGTTCCAGATCCAGCACAACGCGCTCCATAAGGACAGAGACGAGGTCGTCTTCTTCAGTCCGCACCCTTCTGCGGTTCAGGCAGACCGCATCGTGTTCCTGGTGACCGATGCCAGCGCCTCGGCGAGTGAAATGGTGATCAACTCGCTCGCGCCATATGCCGATGTTGCCCTGGTCGGCGAGCGCACCTATGGCAAGCCCGTCGGTCAGTACGCCTTCGATCTCGAAGGCTGCGACACTCGCCTGCGTCTCGTGACGTTCAAGCTGACCAACCGCGACGGCTACGGGGACTACTACACCGGTCTGCCGCCCAACCCGCCCGATACGCGCTTCGCCGAGAGCTTCTGCAGCGCGGCCGACGATCTCATGAGCGATCCCGGCGATCCGGACGAGGCGATGACGGGGGAGGCGCTCTTCTGGCTCGCGAACGGCAGCTGCAGCGATGCCGTCAGCGGTATCGCGCGGGCGACACTGTCCGAGGAGCGGCCGGCGCCGGAGCCGTTCCTGCACCGGCCTGCTCCGCTCGAGGTGTACCTGCCGGGCGCGCTCTGATGAGCCGCTTCGGTCTCGCGACGATCGCGGCGCCGCACGGCATCGGCGCGCTCATATGACTTCGGGCGCGTCCTGCGCCGGACGCGCGGGCCGATATTCGGCGGAACGCGCCTGGTGCGCAGTCACTGCCACGGGCAGCGAGCCGGCGGCAGGAGCGACCTGCCGGACGTAGGTCGCGATGTCGAACGGCGCGACGATCACCATCGAAATCGCAAGCGACGCGAGCGCGGCAAGCATATTGCGTGTCATGCTGTAGGCTGTCGTGGTCATGGCGTGATCTCCCGGTAACCGGCATCACCGCGATCGATCCATTCCATGCGGCTGCCGGTGCGTGGGTGTCACTCTGATGCCGCGGCGCCCGACGAACAAACCGGAAATCTGAAGCGGCCTTAAGGAAAACTTTCGTGTCGTCCGCCTACGCCCGCCTGCCGCTCAACGCCCTGCGAGTGTTCGAGGCGGTCGCGACACGCCTGAGTTTCGCGGAAGCGGCGGAAGCCCTGCACGTCACGCCCGCAGCGGTGAGTCAGCAGATCAAGTCACTCGAGGACTATCTGCAGACGCCCCTCTTCCGGCGCACGGGACGCACGGTTCACCTGACACCCGAAGGCGCGCAGCTGCTGCCCGGCGTGAGGCGCGGGCTCGACGAGCTCCAGGAGGCTCTGCAGCGGCTCAGACGCGAACGCGAAGCCGGCGCGATCAACGTGAGCACGCTGGCGTCGTTCCTGCAGAAATGGCTGATGCCGCGCCTGTCGGACCTGCATGCACGCCACCCCGAGCTGGAGCTGCGGATCCATACCTCGACCGAGATGGTGGACTTCGCGCGCAGCGACTTTCACGCGGCGATCCGGCTCGGCACGGGCCGCTACCCGGGACTCCACGTCGAGAAGATTCTCGACGACTGGCTCGTCGTCATCGCTGCCCCGCGACTTCTGAAGAAGCACGGACCGCTGAGCGACGGCGCGAACCTCGCGGCCTTCCCGCTCCTGCACGGGACCGATCTCTCCTGGGATGACTGGGCGACGGGCGGTCCCCGGACGCGCAAGCCACCCCGCGGCACGTTCTTCGACGACTCCGTGAGTCTCCTTTCGGCCGTCGTGGAAGGTCTCGGTTACGCGATCCTCCGCTGGAGTCTCGTTGCGGATGAGCTGCGGGCCCGACGCATCGCGCTCGCGAGCGAACGCGTGGTGCCGTTTCCCTTCGCGTACTACTTCGTCTGCCCGGAACCCTACGCGCGACTGCCCAAGATAGCGGCGTTCCGCGAGTGGCTGCGCGAGAGCGCACGGCGCTTCACTCCTCCGCAGACTTCAGGTCAGCGCCGGCGCGACGCCAAGGCACCCGCCTGACGGCGCTCCGAAACGCCGCCACGCAGACGAAGCACTCCGCCGCCGGCTTTCGTTCAGCCGGGCGCCGCATCTGCGGCCGCGCCCCGGGAAAGTGCGGCGAGCACGTGCGCGAGCACCGTGTCGCTCGTGGTATCCGCCTCGATCACCGCGAGTCCTTCGTCCGCCTCGATCGGTTCCTGTCTGCCGAGCTGCCAGTCGAGCACGGCGACATCGGCTTCCGATGGATCGTTTCCTTCGCGCATGCGGCTCTCGATGCGCTCGCGCAGAACACGATCGGGGGCCGTACAGCGCACGACGAAGAGTGGAACCTGCAGAGCATGAGCGAGCTCTCGGAACAGCATGCGGTCTTCGCGACGCAGGAACGTGGCATCCACGATCGTACTGATCCCTCCGCCCAGAACGTCGCGCGCCCGCTCGGCGAGCCGTGCGTAGACCTGCGCCGTCGCTGCGCGCGTGTAGCGTCCGGCGCCTGGTTCAGATGGGCCACGGTTTTGCGCTGCGGCCTCGCGGCCCCGGCGGCGCTCGACGTCGGAACGCAGATGAACCGCGCGCAGGCGCGGTGCGAGCCGTCGCGCGAGCCAGGTCTTTCCCGATCCGGAAAGACCGGAGGTGAGAACCAGCATGGGCCGCGCGGGCGCGAGCAGCTCGCGCGCGCAGCGCACGTACGCTTCGACGCGTGTGAGGAGCTCGCTCCGCTTCGTGCCGTCTTCGGTACCGCGCGCACTCAGGGCGCTCACCTTCGCACGCACGAGCGCGCGGTGCGCGCCGTACGGCGCAAGGAGTAGACATGCCTGGTGATCGCCGGAGCGTTCCAGGTAGCCGTCGAGCAGCGCATGGGCGTGCCCGGGATGCGATTCCGCGAGCAGGTCCGAGAACAGAAACGACAGCTCGTCCGCCACGTCGATCCAGCGCAGCGCGGGATCGAACTCCAGGCAATCGAATGCGACGAGCCGTCCCTCGAGCCGCACGACGTTGCGGGTGTGCAGATCCCCGTGACACTCACGCACGCGTCCCGCGACGAGCCGCTCCTGCATGAGCGCGGCGCGCTTCTCGAGCGCTTCCGTCAGAGGTGCGCGCAGTTCGAAGAGCCGCGCCGCTGCCTTCGTATCACGGCATGCGTCGAGGCATTCCTCGAGATTGGCGAGGATCGTGTCGCGGATCCTGCGAGGTGTACCGAAGCCGTCGTCCGGCTTCGCCACGGGAAGCTTGGCGTGAATGTCCGCAAGCTCCGCGCCGAACTCGCGGAGCTCGGCCGGCTCGATGCTCCCCGCAGCGAGCAACCGGTCGAGCTCCTGCGAGGAATCGAATTGCCGCATGCACACCGCGGAATCGATGCGCTCGCCCTCGCCTCCCATGCGAACCTCACCGTCCGCCGTGCGCGTGACCGGCACGACGGAGATGTAGAGCCCTGGTGCGAAACGGCGATTGAGCCGCAGCTCCTCGTCGCAGAAGCGGGCACGGAGCTCCGGCGTGCTGAAATCGAGAAACGGGAAACGGACGGGCTTCTTGAGCTTGTAGGCGAGCTCACCGGTCATCAGGACCCACGACACGTGGGTCTCGACGACCTCGATGCGCGTGACCGGATGTGCGTAGGCGCGCGGTGAGAGGAGTCCCTGGAGCGGCGGCGGAAGAGTCGCATTCATTCCTCGAGCGCGGCGCACGTATCAGCGCAGCGCACGGCCCTTTTCGACTTCGGCGGTGTACAGGAACCAGTCCACGCAGCCGTAGCATTCCTCCTCGTTCGGCTCCGCGCTGACTGGTGCGCACGGCCGTCGCGCAGGGAACTCGACGTCAGGCTCCGGAGGCGATTCAGGCAGGGATCGCCGCTTCGCACGCAGCGCGCGTCCCGCCACGGCATCCTGTTCCTCTGGAGAATTGCGCGCTCTCCGCGGATGACCTGTCTGGCTCGAGCTCACGATACGCACCTCCAGCGCTCACCGCGGCCCATCGGCCGCGTCCCTGAAAATCCTTCGCAGGCTGTGAGCGCAATTGTCCTCCATTGACGCTGCGCAATCGAGTCCGCAGTTCCCCTCATCGGGTCCGCAATTCCACTGATATCGCAGAGGCACAGCATGCCTGCAGCGCACAGGCACCTGACACGGTGCGTGCGTCCGCTGCGGAAGGATCCGGCGTGGACTATGGCCGGAGGAGCTGCGTGAGCTCTGCAGCCGTCGCGGGTCGACCGAAGAAGTAGCCCTGCACCTCGTCGCAGGCGCAATCCAGGAGGAAGCGGCGCTGCTCCTCCGTTTCGACACCTTCCGCGACCACCCGCAGTCCGAGGTTGTGCCCCAGAGCGACGATCGCACGCACGATCGTCGCATCGTCGGGATCGCCCGGGACGTCCTGAACGAAGGAACGGTCGATCTTCAGCCGATCCACCGGGAAGCGCTTCAGGTAGCTCAGGCTCGAGTAGCCCGTACCGAAGTCGTCCACTGCGATCCGCACGCCGAGCTGCTTGAGCTCATCCATGGTGGCGAGGAGCTGAGGCGCATCGAGCATGACGAGGTTCTCGGTCAGCTCGAGCTCGAGAAGGCGCCCGTCGAAACCGCTGCTCTGCAGCGCATCGACGACCGTGCGCACGAGGTTGTCCTGCCTGAACTGGCGGGGCGAGACGTTCACCGAGATCGTCATCGGCGGGAGCCCCGCATCGAGCCATGCCTTGCCCTGGCGGCAGGCCTCGTGGAGCACCCACCGGCCGATGGGCACGATGAGTCCGGTCTCTTCGGCGAGCGGAATGAAGCGCTGCGGCTCGACGGGCCCATGATCCGGGAGGTTCCAGCGGATCAGTGCCTCCGCGCCGACGATGCGTCCGGTGCGCAGCTCGACGCAGGGCTGGAAGTGGAGCACGAACTGCCGCCGCTCGAGCGCCCGGCGCAGCTTCGAGTCGAGTTCGAGCCGCTCGCTCATCATGGCGTTCAGCTCATCCGTGAAGAACTGGGCGTTGCTGCGGCCGCTGTCCTTCGCACGGTACATCGCGGCGTCCGCGTGCCGCAGCAGCGTCGGCGCGTCCGCGCCGTCCTCGGGATAGATCGCGACGCCGATGCTGCTCGTCACATGGATCTCACCCCATTCGGTGATCCACGGCTGTGCGATCGCCGCCGAGACGCGCTCGATGACGCCCCGGACCGCTTCGGGGCCCGCCTGAGCGTTGAGGATCAGGACGAACTCGTCGCCCCCGAGCCGCGCGACGGTGTCGAACTCGCGCACGCAGGCGCGCAGCCGGCTGGCGACTTCCTTCAGCAGCTCGTCACCCACCTGGTGGCCGAGGCTGTCGTTCACCAGCTTGAAGCGGTCGAGATCGACGAACGCGACCGCGAGCCGCGTTCCCTGGCTCGCGGCGACGGCGATCGCGCGCTCGAGGCGCTCCTGCAGCAGCGACCGGTTCGCGAGCCCCGTCAGCATGTCGAAGTTGGCCTGCTGCTCGATGCGCGCCTGGTAGAGCTTGCGCTCGGTGATGTCCTCGACCGTGCCTTCGTAGTAGAGAACCTCGCCCGCATCGTCGAACACGGCGCGGGCGTTCTCCGAGATCCAGATGATCTCGCCGTTCTTGCGGTAGACCTGCGACTCGAAGCCCGTGATCGAGCCGTGCATCTTCACGAGCCGCATGAACTCCTCGCGCCGCGTCGGATCGACGTAGAGCTGGCGACGGATGTCGCGCAGCGTGGCGATGAGCTCCTCGGGCGAATCGAAACCGTAGATCTGTGCGAGCGCGGGATTGGCCTCGAGGTATCGTCCGTCGGCGGTCGTGCGGAAGATCCCTTCGATGGCGTTGTCGAAGAGGCTCCGGTACCGCCGTTCCGCCTCCTTGCGCGCGGTGATGTCCTGGATCAGACCCTCGATCGCCCGGACCGTCCCGTCGCGATCGAAGACGCCGATACCTCTCTCCCACACCCACCGGGACTGCCCGTCGGCACGGACGATGCGGTATTCGATCTCGAATCTCCGCCGCTCGGCGATCGCCTGCTCGGTTGCTTCGCGTACCCGGCGCCGGTCGTCGGGATGGATGATCTGCTGGAAGGAAACCCGCCCATTGAAGAGGAGGTCGGAAGGTGCGTATCCGGTCAGCCGCGTGCAGCCGTCGCTGACGAACTCCATGGTCCACTCATGGTCGTTCCGGCAGCGGTAGACCATGCCATCGATGTTGCCGAGAAGCGTGGCAAGCCAGTGCGGTTCCGGATCGCCAGATGGATTCCGCGGACCGATCGTCCGGAGGGTGTTCGTCGCACTGGTAGTCATGAGCCGTTCACGCCGGGGCGCGTGAACTCTAGCAGGCGCGTGCGATCGCACTGCCACGCGAATCACAGAACCGTGCGCGCCTTGGCAGTTCAGCGAGGACGTTGTGGATGCGGACGTGAGACGGAAAGCGCTCGTCGCCCGATTTCGGTGCAACGTCCGCTCGTCCTGCACCCTTGTGATACAACGGGTTGCAGGCGGAACGCTCCGCGCTGAAGGAGCTTTCGAGAACTCGAAGCCGGGAGATCAGGCGGCTTCACGCCGCAACGGCGATTCCTCGAGAGCGGCGTTGAGGACGTCCTCGATGCGCTCGGCCCACACGAACTCGAGACTCCGACGTGCGCTTTCCGGGATGTCCTCGAAGTCGCGCCGGTTGCGCGCCGGGAGGATCACCCGGCGAAGTCCCGCGCGCGCCGCAGCCACGGTCTTCTCCTTGATACCGCCGACCGGAAGCACCAGTCCGCGCAGACTGATCTCGCCGGTCATCGCCACGTCGCTGCGCACCGTTCGACCGGAGAGGAGTGAGGCCAGCGAAACGAACATGGCGACACCGGCGCTCGGACCGTCCTTCGGGATGGCGCCGGCCGGAACGTGCACGTGGAGATCCGACTTCTCGAACACGGAAGGGTCGATGCCGAGTCGCTCGGCCTGCCCCTTCACGAGGGTCAATGCCGCCTGAGCGCTCTCCTTCATGACGTCGCCGAGATGCCCGGTCAGGATCAGCTTGCCGCTGCCCGGGACGCGGCTCGATTCGATGAACAGGATGTCCCCGCCCACCGGCGTCCAGGCGAGCCCGGTCGCGACGCCCGGAACGCTCGTCCGCATCGCGACCTCGTTCTCGAAGCGCGGTGCGCCCAGGATACGCGGCAGGTCATCCGGCGTGACGGTCACGGAGGTCTCCCGGCCCTCCGCGATGGCGACGGCGACCCAGCGCAGAACGGCGCCGATCTGGCGCTCGAGGTTGCGCACACCGGCCTCGCGGGTGTAGTCGGTGATGATCCTGCGGATCACGTCCTCGCCGAGCGTGACGTGCTCGGGCCGCAGACCGTTCTGCGCGAGCTGGCGCTTCACGAGATAGCGCAGCGCGATCTGCAGCTTCTCCTCTTCCGTGTATCCCGTGAGCTCGATGATCTCCATCCGGTCGCGCAGCGGCGCCGGGATCGCATCGAGCACGTTCGCCGTGCAGATGAAGAGCACGCGGCTGAGATCGAAAGGCACGCCGAGGTAGTTGTCCCGGAACGTGTTGTTCTGCTCCGGATCGAGCACTTCGAGCAGCGCGGAAGCCGGATCGCCCTGGATGCTCGCCGAAAGCTTGTCCACTTCGTCGAGCATCAGGACGGGATTCCGGGTTCCCGCCTTGCGGATCGCCTGCACGATGTTGCCGGGCAGCGCACCGATGTAGGTGCGCCGGTGACCGCGGATCTCCGCCTCGTCGTGCACGCCGCCGAGGCTCACGCGCGCGAACTTGAGTCCGAGGGCACGGGCGATGCTCTGCCCGAGAGAGGTCTTGCCGACGCCCGGCGGACCCACGAAGCACAGGATGGGGCTGCGGCCTTCGGGATTGAGCTTGCGGACCGCGAGGAACTCCAGGATCCGGCGCTTGATCTTCTCGAGCCCGTAGTGGTCCTCGTCGAGAATGCGGCGTGCCTTCTCGATGTCGTGGTCCTCCGCATCGAGCTTCGACCAGGGCATCGCGAGCAGCCAGTCGATGTACGTACGGGCCATCGAGTACTCGGCGCTCGCCTCGGGCATGCGCTCGAGGCGCGAGATCTCGCGCCGCACGTGCTCCTCGACCTCGGGCGGCATGCCGGCCTTCTCGACCGCCGCCCGCAGCTCCTCGATTTCCGCGGAGCTGCCCTCGTCCTCGCCGAGCTCGCGCCGGATCTGACGGAGCTGCTCGCGCAGAATGGCTTCCTTCTGCCGCTCGTCGAGCGCCTCGCGCGTCTTCTCGCCGATCTCCTTCGAGATGCGCAGCACCTCGATGCGCTGTGTGAGCAGGAGCAGCACGCGGTCGAGCCGCTCCTTGACGTCCACCGTCGCGAGGATCTGCTGCTTGTCCGCGGGCTTGAGGTCCATGAAGCTCGCCACGACGTCCGCGAGCGCCGAGGGCGAATCGATGCCCTGGATCGCGTTGGCGAGCTCACCGGGCGCCTGCGGCAGCAGCGAGACCGCCTCCAGCGCCCGCTCGCGGAGCTGCACCGCGCGTGCCTCGATCTCCGGTCCGAGCTTCTCGGGCTCGCGCAGGAGCTCGATGCGCGCGACCAGGAACGGCTCCTCGCTCACGTAGTCGAGCACACGGAAACGCTGCTCGCCCTGGCAGATGAGATGATGCGTGCCGTCCTGCGCCGTGACGAAGCGTACGACGTTGGCGAGCGTGCCGACGGTGTGCAGATCCTTCGGGCCGGGATCGTCCTGCTGCGGGTCGAGCTGAAGAAGAAATCCGACCTTGCGGCGCGAGCGCACGGCTTCCTGCGCTCCCGCGACCGTGCGGCGGCGGGCGACCGTGACGGGAAGCACGACGCCCGGGAAGAGCACCACGTTGCGTACGGGAAGGATGATCAGCACGTCCTCGGGCAGGGTCGTGCTGCTGGTCGTGGTCTGCTCTTCGCTGCTCATCACTTCACCCCTCGATCAGGCGCAGCTCGAGACATCCGTTCGCGAGCCTGCGCTCGGCCAGCACATACCGCCCCGGCGGCAGATCGATGGTGCGCTCGAAGCGGCCGTAGGGCAGCTCCAGACGAACCACGCGGGCGCCCTCGAGGGCGGTGAGCGGCGGCGTGCGCTCGGCGCGGATGCTGAGGCCCGTCGGCGTCACGCTGAGCTCGACGGACTCGGGGTCCACGCCGGGCAGCGCCACCACTACCCAGATCTCGCCGTCGCGCGCGAGCACGGCGGGGGGTGTTCCCCACAGGGGCAGGGGGGGGGGAGCGCCCAGCGGGCTGAAGAACCGCCGGTGCAGCTGCTCGGCCTCTTCG
>QGVD01000078.1 GCA_003242685.1 Pseudomonadota bacterium
CACCGGGACACACACTATCTCCTTTGGGGGGCGGGTCAAGTGTGTAAAAAAGACAGGGATCGGAGAGCGGCACACCGGGAGAGGCGACCACGCACACGGCGTCGTCGAGAAGCCGCACGTCGAGCCCGCCGGTCCGCACGACGATCGAAGGATCGAGAGCGCGCACGCGCTCGAGCTCGGGAGGCGCATCGCGAGTGTCGGTCGCGGCGATGCGCCAGCCCCGCGCGTGCAGGTAGCGGGCGCACGAGAGCCCCGTGCGTCCGAGACCTACGATCACCGCGGTTGCGGGTCTGTGCTTCGTCCCTGTCATCGCAGCTTCAGCGTCGCGAGGCCCGTCAGTACCAGGAGCAGAGAGATGATCCAGAAACGCACGATCACCTTCGGCTCCGCCCATCCCTTGAGCTCGAAGTGGTGGTGGATCGGCGCCATGCGGAAGATGCGCCGGCCCGTCAGCTTGTAGGAGGCGACCTGCAGGATGACCGACGCGGTCTCGAGCACGAACACGCCGCCCATCAGCAGCGCCACCAGCTCCTGACGCACGATCACCGCGAGCACGCCGATCGCCGCACCGATCGCGAGCGCTCCGACGTCGCCCATGAAGACCTGCGCCGGATACGCGTTGAACCACAGGAAACCGAGACCGGCGCCCGCGAGCGACGCGCAGAAGATGAGCAGCTCTCCCGCGTTCGGGATCGCCGGGATCTGCAGATACTCCGCGAACACCGCGTTGCCGCTCGCGTACGCGAACACGCCGAGCGCGCCGGCCACGAGCGCCGCCGGCATGATGGCGAGGCCATCGAGCCCGTCGGTGAGATTCACCGCGTTGCTCATGCCCACGATCATCAAGTAGGCGAGCACGACGTACGCGAAGCCCGACATCGGCAGCGCGAACTCCTTGAAGAACGGCAGGAAGAAGGTCGTCTCCGCGGGTGTCTCGGCCGTCACCCACAGTGTGATCGCCGTGACGAGCCCCGCGACCGACTGCCAGAAGTACTTCCAGCGCGGTATCAGTCCCTTGGAGTTGCCGACGACGAGCTTCAGGTAGTCGTCGTAGAAGCCGATGAGGCCGAAGGCGAACGTGACGCCGAGCACGGTCCAGACGAAGCGGTTCTCGAGATCCGCCCACAGCAGCGTGCTCAGCAGGATCGCCACGAGAATGAGCGCTCCGCCCATGGTGGGCGTGCCGGCCTTGGGCAGGTGCGACTTCGGTCCGTCCTCGCGCACCACCTGTCCGATCTGGTAACGCGAGAGCCGCGCGATCATCGACGGGCCGATGACGAGCGAGATCGCGAGCGCCGACATCGTCGCGAGGATTGCCCTGAACGTCAGGTACGAGAAGACGTTGAACCCCGAGTGCAGGGCGGTGAGTTGCTGTGTGACCCAGTACAGCACGCGTTACCCCGCCGTCGATGCGTCGGGCGCGACCAGCGCCTCGACCAGCCGTTCGAGTCGATTGACACGCGAGCCCTTCACGAGCATGCGCACGTCGGCCGTCGCCGCGGATGCGAGCGCACGGGCGAGCGTGTCCACGTCCGGGAACCACTGCCCTCCCGTTCCGAAGCGTTCCACGGCGAGTCCCGCGAGCCCGCCCGTGGCGTAGAGGCGCTCGATGCCGCGCTCGCGCGCGTACGCGCCGATCTCGGCGTGACTCGATTCGGCATACGCGCCGAGCTCCGCCATGTCGCCGAGCACGAGCCACTTGCGGCCGTCGAGTGCCGCGAGCACGTCTATCCCTGCGCGCACCGAGCTCGGGTTCGCGTTGTACGAGTCGTCGAGAATCCACGCGCCGCTGCGCGCCCGCTTGAGCTGCAGACGCCCCTGCACCGGGCGCATGCCCGCGAGTCCTGCCACGACGTGCTCGAGCCCCGCTCCTGCGGCGGTCGCCGCAGCCGCGGCGCACAGCGCGTTCACCACGTTGTGCCTGCCCGCGAGGTGCAGCTCGATGGCGGCCGTCCCGAGCGGCGACTTCAGCGTGAAGCGCGTACGGAATCCGTCTTCGCTCACGTCCGTGCGCACGTCCTGCGCCGTGAAGTCGGCCGAAGGATCGAGACCGAAAGTCACGACCCGCGCCCGCGTGAGGCTGCGCCAGAGTGACGCGAACCGGTCGTCCGCGTTGATCACGGCGACGCCTTCGGGCGGGAGCGATTCGACCATCTCGCCTTCGGCGCGCGCGACGCCCTCGAGGCTCCCGAAGCCCTCGAGGTGCTCGGCTCCGGCATTCGTGATGAGACCGATCGTCGGACGCGCGATGGCGGCGAGCGCCGCGACATCACCCGCGCGGTTTGCACCCATTTCGATCACCGCGAAACGGTGCCCGGGCTCCAGGCGCAGCAGCGTGAGCGGCACGCCGATGTGATTGTTGAGATTGCCGCGCGTCGCGAGACAGCTGCCCGCCCTCCCGAGGATCGCCGCGGTCATTTCCTTGACGGTCGTCTTGCCGTTGCTGCCGGCCACGCCGACGACCGGAATGTCGAGCTGCGAGCGCCACGCACGCGCGGCCGTCTGAAGCGCGACCAGAGTGTCCGCAACGACGATCTGCGGCAGATCGACGGGCTGTTTCGTATCGACCACGGCGCCGGCTGCACCAGCCGCGTGCGCCGCGACGACGAACTCGTTGCCGTTGAAGCGCGGACCGCGCAGCGCGACGAAGAGCTCACCCGCAGTGATCGTGCGCGTGTCAGTCGAGACCCCCGTGTACGGGCGATCCGGGCCCTCGAGCCGTCCACCGCAGAGATGCGCGAACCCGGCGAGCGTGCGCTTCATGCGCTCACCTCCGCGAGCTCCGCGCGCACGACGGAACGGTCGCTGAACGCGCGCCGCTCGGTGCCGTAGATCTGGTAATCCTCGTGGCCCTTGCCGGCGACGAGCACGACGTCGCCCGCGCGGGATGCACGAAGCGCATTGCGGATCGCAGCCGCGCGATCGTGCTCGACCCTGACCGCGTCGCGCTTCTCGATGCCCGCGAGGATGTCCGCCACGATGCGCCGCGGATCCTCGGTGCGGGGATTGTCGTCGGTGACGACCACTTCGTCCGCGAGCTCGGATGCGATGCGCCCCATCTGCGGCCGCTTGCCCGCGTCGCGATCGCCGCCGCATCCGAACACGACGCGCAGCCGTCCGCGGCAATGGCCGCGCGCGGCGCGCAGCGCCTTCTCGAGCGCGTCCGGAGTGTGCGCGTAGTCCACGACCGCGAGCGGCAGCGCGCCGCCGCCGAAGGTCTCCATGCGGCCGGGCGGTGCCGTGCAGGTCGCGAGCGCACGTGCCGCATCCGCGGGCTCGATGCCCCAGGCGAGAAGGACGGCGAGCACGAGCAGCACGTTGTCGGCGTTGAACTCGCCGATGAGCGGCGAGCGCACGCTCAGCGTGCCCCAGCTCGATTCGGCGTCGATCTCGAGTCCTTTCTCCGCGAGCTCGACGCGTCGCGCGCGCACGAAGCGCGCCGATCCCGAGGGCTCCGTCTTCCGCGTGACGACGACGGGCTCACCCGGTGCAGGACGCGCGGCGAGCCCGGCTCCGAAGGGATCGTCGACGTTCACGACGCGGAAGCGCAGCGTCGGACGGTCGAACAGCGCCGCCTTCGCCGCGCCGTAGCTCTCCATCGAGCCGTGATAGTCGAGGTGATCGCGCGTGAGATTGGTGAACGCTGCCGTGTGGAAGCGCACCGCATCGACCCTGCCCTGATCGAGCGCGTGCGAGGTGACTTCCATCGCGACGCAGTCCGCACCCTGATCGCGCAGCGTCGCAAGGCGACGATGCACGGTGACGACGTCAGCGGTAGTGTGTCCCCACGGCTCGAGCGAATCGGGGAAACCCGTCCCGAGCGTGCCGCAGACCGCCGCGCGGCGGCCGCAGCGGCCGAGCGCCTGTGCGAGCAGCCACGCACAGGTGGTCTTGCCGTTCGTGCCCGTGATGCCCGCGACCGCGAGCGACTGCGAGGGCGAGCCGAAGAAGCGGTCGGCGATCGTGCCCGCATGCTTTCCGAGCTGCGGAACGCCGGCGACGAACACCTTTTCGTCGGAGCGCGGCGCGGGCACGTCGGTCGGCTCTTCGTAGAGCACCGCCCGGGCACCGCGCTCGATCGCCTGCGCGGCGAACTCGAGTCCGTGATGCGTGAGCCCGCGGCAGGCGAGGAACAGCGCACCGGGACGCACGTCGCGGCTGTCGAGCGCGACGTCGTCGACCGTCACATCGGCCGGCGCGGAGACGAGCCCGGCGGCGAGCTCGGCGAGCGGCCGGGCGGAGAAAGCGGTCCTCGTGAATGCGACGTCGCTCATTGCCGGCGCGCCGCCTGCAGAAGTGGACTGTCGGAAACGGGCGCCTTGTCGAGCGGCTCGGCGACCGCATCGTCCGGCGGAACGGCCAGCAGTCGCAGCGCGCCGCCGATGACTTCGGAGAACACCGGCGCAGCGACTTCGCCGCCGTAGTACTTGCCCGCACCGGGCTCGTCGATGACGACGACGGCCGCAAGACGCGGCCGGCTCGCGGGAGCGACGCCGCCGAACACCGCCATGTAGCGGTCGGTCGAATAGCCGCCCGCAACCGCTTTCCAGGCGGTTCCGGTCTTGCCGGCGACCCGGTAACCGGGGATCGCCGCGCGCTTTCCCGTCCCCTGCGCGGTGACGACCGCCTCGAGCATGCCGATCAGCGTGCGGCTCACTTCCGCATCGAGCACCCTCTCGCCTTCGACCGGCTCGTCGACGCGCACCAGCGAGACCGGACGCGAGATGCCGAAGGCACCGAGCGTCGCGTAGGCATGCGCGAGCTGCAGCGGCGTGACGGAGAGTCCATAGCCGCGCGAGAGCGACGCGATGCCGATCGGCCGCCAGTGCGTGTAATTGCTGAGTAGCCCCGCCGACTCGCCCGGATAACCGCTCGTCGTGACGCGGCCGAAACCGAGCCGCGTCAGCGTCTCCCAGAGCTGCTGCGGCTCGAGCGACAGCGCGAGTCGGGCCATGCCGACGTTGGAGCTCTTCGCGAGGATCGTGGTCAGATCCGCGCGGCCGATGTCGTGCTCGTCCTCCGTCTGCCAGCGGCCGATGCGGATGACGCCCGAGGTGTCGATGATGCTGCCCGCGTCGTACTTGCCGGACGCGAGGCCTGCGGCCACGACGAACGGCTTGATGCTCGAGCCGGGCTCGAAGATGTCGGTCGCCGCGCGGTTGCGGTACGTGCGCGCCGAGATCTGCTCGCGATCGTTCGGGTTGTATGCCGGCTGATTGACCATCGCCAGCACTTCGCCAGTGGTCACGTCGAGCACGACCACGGATCCCGCGCGCGCGCGATGCTGGCGGATCGCAGCCTTGAGCTCCCGGTACGCGAGGTACTGGATGCGCAGGTCGAGCGAGAGCACGAGGTCCCGTCCGGGCCGTGCAGGGCGAATGCTCTCGACGTCCTGCACGACGCGTCCGAATCGATCCTGGATGACGCGCTTCGCACCGTCCTCGCCGGCGAGCCAGTGATCGAACGCGAGCTCGATGCCTTCCTGTCCCGCATCGTCGATGTTGGTGAAACCGAGCACGTGACCCGTGACTTCGCCGGCGGGGTAGTAACGGCGGTACTCGCGCATGAGATAGACGCCGGGGATGCCGAGCGCCTTGATCTTCTGCGCCTCGGCCGGCTGGCGGTGCCGCGCGAGATACAGGAACTCACGGTCGAGATTGCTGGTGATGCGCCGTGCGAGCTCCTGCTGATCGACCTTCAGAGCCTGCGCGAGACGCGGAATCTGATCGATCGCGAGAGCGAGCTCCTTCGGGTTCGCCCAGATGGAGTCGACGGGCGTGCTGACCGCGAGCGGCTCGCCGTAGCGGTCGGTGATCGTCCCGCGGTGCGCGGAGATCTTCGTCACGCGCGAGAAGCGCGCCGCGCCTTCCTTCGCGAGAAAACCGTGGTCGACGAGCTGCAGATCGACGGCGCGCCAGAGGAGCCCGAGCGCGGCGCAGGCGAGAAGGCCCTGCAGGGCGTACGCGCGCCACCCGAACGAGCGCGGTGAGTGATCCTTTGCGCTGCGCGACCTCATGGAGAGACGAGCTCGATGTCCTGCGGCGCAGGGCTCGCCATGCGCAGCTTGGTGGTCGCGACGCGCTCGACGAAGGCGTGCGTGGACCAGGCACTCTGCTCGAGCTGGAGCTGCCCCCACTCGATCTCGAGGTCGTCCCGGCGCGCGTTGAGCCGCTCGAGCTCGACGAAGAGCTCGCGCGCGCGGTGCTTGCAGTAGATCGCACCGGCCGCGGAAGCGAGCGCGAGCCCCCACAGCACGGGAACGGCGATCGCGAGTGTCCTGCGCCCGACCATGCCCTTCGCCGTCTTCAGTGGATCTTCTCCGCCACGCGCATGATCGCGCTGCGCGCACGCGGATTACGGGCGACTTCCTGCTCGCCCGGGCGGCGCTTGCGTCCGACGAGCTTGAGGCGCGGCTGTGCGTCCGGCGGAATCACCGGCAGCCGCGCGAGCGCAGGATCGATGCTCGATTCGCGCTTCATGAACTGCTTGACCAGCCGGTCCTCGAGCGAATGGAAACTGATGACGACGAGCCGCCCGCCGGGCGCGAGCACGTCGAGCGCCGCGGCGAGCCCGCGCTCGAGCTGACCGAGCTCGTCGTTGACGAACATGCGCAGCGCCTGGAACGTGCGGGTCGCCGGATGCTTGCCCGGCTCGCGCGTCGGCACCGCGCGCGCCACGAGCGTCGCGAGCTCGCTCGTGCGGCGGATGGGCCGCTCCGCGCGCGCGGCGACGATCGCCTTCGCGATGCGCCGTGCGAAACGTTCTTCTCCGAGGGTGGCGATCACTTCGCGAATCTCGTCGACGCTCGCCCGAGCGAGCCAGTCCGCGACGGGCTCGCCGTGTGCCGGATCCATACGCATGTCGAGCGGACCGTCCGCGCGGAAGCTGAATCCGCGCGACGGATCGTCGAGCTGAGGAGACGAGACGCCGAGATCGAACAGCACGCCTCGGCATGGGCGGCCCTGCGCGTATGCCGGCACGAGCGTCCGAAGATCGGCAAAAGACGCCTGGACGAGCGCAAGCCGCAGCTCGTGGGCAAAGCGCTCGCGCCCGGCCGCAATGGCCTGCGGATCGCGATCGATCGCGAGCACGCGACCTTCTCCACCCAGGGCCTCGAGAATGCGTGCCGTGTGACCGCCGCGCCCGAACGTCGCATCGACATAGAAACCACCCGCCTCGAGCGCCAGTGCGTCGAGCGCCTCTTCGACAAGCACTGGCGTGTGCTCATCCACTGGTTCAAGCGGTGGTGAGACCGCCCCCGGAATGCCGCGTTGTCGACAGATGCGCGCCTTCTTCGTCGGGGCGCGCACCTCCCCTCGAACCGAATACAGGCGTCGGATCCGTCTCGCCGCGTTACAGGGACAGCGATTCGAGCTCCGACGGCAGATCGGTCACGGTCTCCTCCGCCCTCAGCCATGCGTCGCGCCGCTCAACCCAGCGCGCTTCGTCCCACAGCTCGAAGCGGTTTCCCTGACCGATCAGCATTGCGTGCCGCCCGAGGCTCGCGAACTCGCGCAGCTCCGGCGGCACGAGAAACCTCCCGTGCCCGTCAAGCTCGAGATCGGTGGCGTGACCCACCATGAGCCGCTGCAGCCTGCGCGCCTGGGGGTGCAGGGTGGGCAGGCTCATGAGCTTGCGCTCGATCTCTTCCCATTCGGGAAGTGGGTAGATGAGGAGGCACTGGTCCCGGTCCACGGTGACGACCAGCTTTCCCTGGGCGCGCTCGATGATCTGCTCCCTGTATCGGGTGGGCATGACCATCCGGCCTTTGTCGTCCAGAGTGACTTTTGTTGCACCGCGGAACATGGGCTGAGGCGATGGTCTCGCCCATTCCCCCCCACTTTCTCCCACTTGCCGCCACTATAGGAATCGGCGGCGCGCTATGTCAATCGGAGGAGTGAGAAATTCGTCGCAGTCACAACAACTTATGGTTAATTCAGGCGCATCTGAACTGTACGGAAGGGAGAAGCTTTCTTAGCAATCAGGGGGTTGCTTGAAGAACCTTATACAGTGGTTGAGCCTGAGCGGAGCTGTACACGAAAAGGGCTTGCATCGGGACCCGATTCGTGCATCGGGCAGGTTCCGCGCTCCGGTGCCCAGGTACGCGCCGATTACCCACCGCGCGGACGCCCGGCCGGGAGTCCGCGCGAGGGGCGAAACGGCGAGAGTCGGCCTGTAAGCCGGGTTCTGTCGAGGACAGTCATTCCTCTGGGATCCGTGTCACCACGGACCTCTAGCGGCCTACCCGGAAGCGCGTGCGGACGACGCTGCGGCCCGAAGGCCGCTGCTTCCCTATTTGGCCTTGCTCCAGGTGGGGTTTGCCGTGCCGTCGAGTGTTACCACCGACGCGGTGCGCTCTTACCGCACCCTTTCACCCTTGCCGGCGCCCGTTTCCGGGCGCTTAGGCGGTCTGCTCTCTGTTGCACTTTCCGTGGGCTCACGCCCCCCAGGTATTACCTGGCACCTCGTCCGCCGGAGCCCGGACTTTCCTCCACATTCGCGCAGCGAATGCAGCGACTGTCCAGCCGACTCTCCGACTGCAAGATAAGGCTGCGGAACGAGATGTCAAACGGAATCGGAAACCTCGGAGCGCGAATTGCCGGCCGTGCGGAATCCTTCATTCGCGTCTCTTTTCGCCGCCGTCGCGCTCACCCGCGGATTGCGCGAGCTCGAGCGCGAGCGCATACGCCTCGTTGCGCCTCGTGCCCGTGAGCTCCGCGGCGAGCGCGGCCGCCCTGCTCGGCGGCAGCTCGCGCACGAGAAGCTCGAGCGTCCGCTTGAGCCGCTCGCTCCTCTCCTGCTCGTCCGCGCCGCGCGGCGAACCTGCGACGACGAGCGTGATCTCGCCGCGCTGGAAATTGGGCTCCGCGCGCGCGCGTGCCGCGAGCTCACCGAGCGTGCCGCGGTAGACACTCTCGTGCGCCTTGGTGAGCTCCCGCGCAACGACCGCGGGCCGATCCGCACCGAAGACTTCCGCGAGATCCTGAAGCGCGGAGGCGATGCGATGCGGAGCCTCGAAGAACACGAGCGTGCGCGTCTCGCGCGCGAGCGCTCTCAGACGCTCGCGCCGCTCTCCTTCGCGCGAGGGCAGAAAGCCTTCGAAGCAGAAGCGATCCGTCGGCAGACCCGCGACGGCGAGCGCCGCCGTGATCGCGGACGGTCCCGGAATCACGCGCACGTCGACTCCTGCGGCTGCCGCGCGGCGCACGAGCTCGAAGCCGGGGTCGGAAAGGAGAGGCGTGCCTGCGTCGCTGACGAGCGCGACGGTCGCGCCCTGCTCGAAACGCGCGAGCAGCTCGCTCACGCGCTGCGCCTCGTTGTGCTCGTGGAGCGAGATCATGGGACGCGACACGCCCGCGGCCTGCAGCAGCGCGCGCGTGTGGCGCGTGTCCTCGGCCGCGATGAGATCCGCGCTCGCGAGCGCCTCACGGGCCCGCGCGGAGAGATCGCCGAGATTTCCGATCGGCGTTGCGACGACGTACAGGCGTCCGGCCACCACTATAATCCTTCGCTCGTGCGCGTTTGCCGGAGCGTTCCGGCGCGGACCGGCATCCTGCCCGCCCCTGAAAGGCCGTTCAACCGATGTCTTCCATTCAATCGATGCTTCGACTCGTGCTCGTCCTGACGGCTGCCGCGCTGCTCGCGGGCTGCCCTTCGCTGGGTCCGCGCGGCGCACCACCGCCGAGCGCCGACCGCGCGGAGCTCCTCCTGCGCCAGGGCGACTACGAAGGTGCCGCGCGCACGTTCGAGGCGCTCGCCGCGGACAACACCGGCACGGATCGCAGCGAGCACCAGCTTCGCGCGGCGCGCGCGTGGCTTCTCGCGCGGCGGCCGGAAGAAGCGGCACGCGTGCTTGCGGACGTGGGTCCGGCGCTCACCGAAGCGCAGGCGCTCGAGCGTCAGATGCTCGGCGTCGAGCTGGCCCTCGCGCGCGGCCAGACGCAGCAGGCATGGCAGCAGCTCGCGGCGATGCGCGAGCCAGCGGGTACGCAGGACGCACTGCGCTACTACGAGCTCAGAATGCGCGCGGCCTTCGCATCGGGCCGGCCCGCCGACGGCGTTCGCGCCCACGTCGCGCGCGAGCGGCGGCTGACGAACACCGAGCAGCGCACGGCCAGCCGCCGCGAGCTGCTCTTCGAGCTGCGGGACGCAGCGGAGCGCGGCGAGCGCATCGATCCTCGTGCGGCCGCCAACGAGACCGTCGTGCGCGGCTGGCTCGAGCTCGCCCCCCTCGCCGCGGCCGCCGCCCGCGATCCGAATGCGGCGCGTCCGCAGATCGAAGCCTGGCAGGTCCGCTATCCGAATCATCCCGCGACTGCCGTCGTGCGCAGCGAGCTGCTCGGCATCGCGGTCACACGGGACGAAGTCGCCGGGCACGTGGCACTGCTGCTGCCCGTCACGGGACGCCAGGCGGGCGCGGCGACGATCGTGCGCGATGGATTCATGGCGGCGTACTACCGCACGCCGGCCGCCGCGCGGCCGAGCGTGCGCGTCTACGACACTGCGCAGATGAGCGTCGCCGAAGCGGTGACGCGCGCGACCGAGGAAGGCGCGGAGTTCATCGTGGGTCCGCTCACGCGCGCCGAAGTGGTCGCGGCTGCGGAGTTCCAGATCGAGCGGCCGACGATTCTGGCGCTCAACTTCCTGCCTGCGGACCGGGTCGCGCCTGCAGGTTTCTTCCAGTTCGCGCTCTCACCGGAAGACGAGGCGCGACAGGTCGCGCGCCGCGTGCTCGCGGAAGGGCGCCGGCGAGGCGTCGCGCTCGTTCCGCGCGGCGACTGGGGCTCGCGCGTGCTCGCCGCGTTCCGCCAGGAGCTCGAGGCCGGCGGAGGCGTGCTGCTCTCCGATGCCGCGTTCGACGCGTCGCTCACGGACTACTCGGACGAGATCACGCAGGTGCTGCGCATCGCCGACAGCCGCGCGCGACACAGACGCCTGGAATCGCTGCTCGGCACGAAGCTCGCGTTCGAGCCGCGCCGGCGTGCCGACATCGAGTTCATCTTCGCGGCGAGCCAGGCGTCGACCGCGCGCCTTCTGCGTCCGCAGCTCCGCTTCCACTTCGCGGGCGACATCGCGACGTATGCGACGTCCGACGCCTATGAGCCCGACTCGCCGGCGAACGAGGAGCTCGACGGGCTCATCTTCCCCGACATGCCGTGGATGCTGGGCGGCGGCTCGCTGGTCGAGGACATACGCGCCGAGGTGAACGCGGCGTGGCCGAACGGCTCGCGCCGCAGCCGGCTGTTCGCGTTCGGCTTCGATGCGTATCGCCTCTACGAGGCTCTGCATCGCGGGCGGGGCCGGCCGCCCGCTACGAGCATTCCCGGACTCACCGGCCGCCTCACGTTCGACGCCGAGGGGCGCGTGCATCGCGACCTCGACTGGGCGCAGCTTCGCGACGGTCAGCCACGGCTGCTCGCGCCGCCCATCGAATGAGCGTCGAGCGGGCATGGAGCGCCCACGACCGGATCGACGGGAAATCGGCCGTCGCGCGGAAGACGTGGCGGCCGAGTTCCTGGTGCGGCACGGCCTCACGATCCTCACCCGCAACTTTCGGCGCCGGCTCGGCGAGCTCGATCTCGTCGCACGCGAGGGCGACGTCCTCGTCGTCGCGGAAGTGCGCACGCGCTCGAGCGACGAATACGGCGGTGCGGCCGCGAGCGTCGACGGCTGGAAACGCCGGCGCATCGTGCGTGCGACGCTGCAGCTCCTGCAGCGACACCGCGATCTCTCGCGGCTGCGGGTGCGCTTCGACGTGATCGTGGTTTCGGACCCTTTCGGGGCGATACCGAAGGTGGAGTGGATCCGGCACGCGTTCGAGGCGTGATCGCGCCGCCCCTTCATCGAGAAGGCACGGGAAGCGTGATTGCCTGCCTACTTGACGACCTTGAGCTGCGGGCGGCGGCTGCCGCCTTCTTCGGCCGGCGGACGCGGCGGTGGCGGCGGCTCGGGGCCGAGATCCGCCTCGGAGAAGACCATTCCTTCGCCCGTCTCGCGTGCGTAGACACCGAGCACCGCCGCGACCGGGAAGCGCACGTGATGCACGACACCGGAGAAGCGGGCATCGAACTCGACCCAGTCGTTGCCGATCGTGAGGTGCTGGGTCGCGGTCATGCTGATGTTCAGCACGATCTTGCCGTCCTTCACGTATGCGGACGGGACTTCGACTCCCGGGCGCTCCGCATCGACGATCACGTGCGGCGTGTGACCGCAGTCCGCGATCCACTGATGCATCGCGCGAAGCAGATACGGGCGCTTGGAGGGAAGTCGTCGCTCGGGCATCGGCTTACGCCAGGCGCATCTCCTGTTCGGCTTCCGAGAGACTCTCACGGAACGCCGGGCGTGAGAAGACGAGGCTGGCGTATCTGAGGATCGGCTGAGCCTGATCGCGCGGCAGGTCCACCTCGTAGCGCGGCAGACGCCACAGGATCGGCGCGATCGTCGCGTCGACGAGCGAGAACTCGTCCGAGAGGAAATACGGCTTGAGCTTGAACAGGTCGACGCTCTGCAGGACGGTGTCGCGCAGGATCTTCTTGAGCTTCGCGGCCTGCTTCTTGTCCTGCTCGCGCTCGATCTGGTCGACGAGCCCGTACCAGTCGCGCTCGATCCGGTAGAGCGCGAGGCGGAAGTGCGCGCGCGTCACCGGATCGACCGGCATGAGCGGCGGATGCGGGAAGCGCTCGTCCAGGTACTCCATGATCACCCTGGAGTCGTACAGGACGAGATCCCGGTCCACCAGGGTCGGCACGCTGTGGTAGGGATTGAGATCGAGGAGGTCCTCCGGGAATCGGCCGGGCTCGACGTTCACGATGTCGATGGCGATACCCTTCTCGGCCAGCACGATCCGCGTGCGATGACTCCACGCGTCGGTGGGCGAGGAGAACAGCGTCATGATCGATCGGCGACTCGACACCTTCTAACGCCTCCCCCGCGTCAAACGTCGACCTTCAGTCCCGTTCCCCCATCGCCCATCCGGCATCCTCTCCCCGCCCTCCGCGGGGAGAGGAATGAAGCGATGGGGCGTCAGTGGACGTCCTTCCAGTATTCGCGCTTCAGCAGCCAGGCCAGCCACGTGAAGACGAGCAGGAACAGTATGACCCAGACGCCGACGGAGCGCCGGACGAGCTGCGAGGGCTCACCGACGTAGTCGAGGAACGTCACGAGATCGCGCACGAACACGTCGTACTCCTCCGTGCTCATGCGGCCCGGCGTGACCTCCTCGAAGTGGTCGAACACGCGCTCCGTGACGACCTCGCCGTTCTCGCCGGTGTGCTCGACCGTGCGGAACACGGCGCGCTTGAGCCCCTCGAGATCGGAGAGCACGTGCGGCATGGCCGTGCCGTCGAGCGCGAGATTGTTCACGCCCGTGACCGGCTTGCTCGGATCGACGTAGAAGGTCTTGAGGAACTGGTAGACGTAGTCCGCGCCGCGCGCCCTGACGATGAGCGACAGGTCGGGCGGCGCCTTGCCGAACCAGGCCTCCCCGTCCGCCACCGGCAGCGACGTGACGACGTAGTCCGTCATCTCCGCGCCGGCGGGCAGCAGGTGCTTCTGCATCAGATCGGTCGGGATCGCCAGATCCTTCGCGAGGCGCGAATAGCGCACGTACTTCAGCGAATGGCATCCGTAGCAGTAGCTGAAGAAGTTGCGCGCGCCGCGCTGGAGCGACGAGAGGTTCGCGACGTTCGTGTTGGCGCGCCACGACTGCCAGTCGGAGCCGTAACCGCCCTCCTCGGCGTGCTCGGAGGCGTACGCACCGCCGCAGAGCGCGGCGAGCACGAGGACCAGTGCCGCCCTGTACATGCCTGCGATCCTACGCGTGCGCATGGTACGTCACCCTCTCGGGAACCGGCTTGACCGGATCGAGTCGCGTATAGATCGGCATGAGCAGGAAGAATGCGAAGTACAACACCGTGAAGATGCGCGCGAGCACCACGTAGACCCCCTCCGCCGGCTGCAGCCCCAGGTAGCCGAGCGCCACGAAGGATATCGCGAAGACCGTGAGCGCCGTCCTGAACATCCAGCCGCGGTAGCGGACCGACTTGACCTTCGAGCGGTCGAGCCACGGCAGGAACAGGAACGCCAGCACGGAGAGCAGCATCAGCAGCGCGCCGAGGCGCTGATCGGGCACGGCGCGCAGGATCGCGTAGTACGGCGTGAAGTACCACACCGGAGCGATGTGCTCGGGCGTCGACATCGGGTTCGCGGGCTCGAAGTTCGGCGTCTCGAGGAACAGCCCGCCGAACTCCGGCACGAAGAACACGACGATCGCGTAGAACACGAGGAAGACGCCGACGCCGACCACGTCCTTCACCGTGTAGTACGGATGGAACGGGATGCCGTCGAGCGGCTTGCCGTCGGGTCCCAGCTTCTCCTTGATCTCGATGCCGTCCGGATTGTTCGAGCCCGTGCGCCGCAGGGCCACCAGGTGCAGCATCACCAGGAGCAGCAGGGCGAGCGGCACGGCGACGACGTGCAGCGCGAAGAAGCGGTTCAGCGTCGCGTCGGCGATGCCGTAATCGCCGCGGATCCACTCGACGAGGCCGGGGCCGATCACGGGAATGGTGCCGAACAGGTTGACGATCACCTGCGCGCCCCAGAACGACATGTTGCCCCACGGCAGGACGTAGCCGAAGAAGGCCTCGGCCATGAGCGCCAGGTACACCAGCATGCCGATGATCCACAGCAGCTCGCGCGGCGCCTTGTACGACCCGTACAGCAGCGCGCGGAACATGTGCAGATACACGACGATGAAGAAGAACGAGGCGCCCGTGGAGTGCATGTAGCGGATGAGCCAGCCCCACTCCACCTCGCGCATGATGAACTCGACCGAGTCGAAGGCCGTCGCCTCACCCGGCTTGTAGAACATCGTGAGGAAGATGCCGGTGAGGAGCTGGATCACCAGCACGAGCAGCGCGAGCGAGCCGAAGAAGTACCAGATGTTGAAGTTCTTCGGCGCGTAGTAGCCCGTGAGCTGGTTGGCGATGAATTCCTCGACGGGCAGGCGCTTGTTGATCCAGGCGCGCAGCCGGCCGGTCTTGACGGCGGGAGCGCCGCCCGGGGGATGCACGACGGTGGCCATCAGGCGACTCCTTCTTGACTTGCGTCGTCGATGCCGATCACGAGCGTGCGCTCGTCGGTGAAGGCATAGGGCGGCACGCGCAGGTTCACGGACGCAGGCGAGCCCTCGAACACGCGGCCCGCCATGTCGAACTTCGAACCGTGGCACGGACAGAAGAAGCCGCCCGGCCAGTCGGCGCCGAGCTCGCCGGCGCCCGCCTCGAAGCGCGGCTTCGGCAGGCAGCCGAGATGCGTGCAGTTACCGACTACGACCAGGATCTCCGGCGTGCGCGAGCGGATTTCGTTCTTGGCGTACTCCGGCTGCTCGGAGCTCTTCGACTCCGGATCCTTGAGCACCGCATCGCCGAGCTGCTGGAGCTTCGCGACCATCTCGGGAGTGCGGCGGACGACGAAGATCTGCTGCTTGCGCCAGGTGACCTGCGTCATCTGACCCGGCTCGAGCTTCGAAACGTCGACCTTCGCAGGCGCGCCCAGCGCGCGTGCACGCTCCGACGGCTTCCAGGACGCGATGAAGGGCACGGCCGCGAACACGGCACCGACCGCGCCTACTCCCACGGTGGCCGTCAGAAGGAACTTGCGCCGACTGCTGTCGACGTCCTCTTCGGTGGTGACACCGTTATCTGCCATCTAATGGCTCTCCGCATCGATCAGTGTGACCCCGCCCAAGGCCGCTCGCGACTCGCCGGCCCTTACACGGCGTGTATGGGTGCAGTTTCGGGACTGGCGGGGGCGGCGCATTATACACAAATGAAAAGGGCCTTCTGCTGGACGGACAGCTCCGAACGAGGCGCACGGAAGAGATGACAACGCTGCTGGCAAGACTGGGGCGCGGGCTCGCCTTTCTCGGTGCATCCGCGGCGGCGGGGCTCGCCATTGCATTCCTCGTGGTGGCCGCCAGGCCGGACCTGCTGCATCGGGGCAACGCGGCGGCCTCTCCGCCCGCGGCACCGGCACCGACGCTCGTGCAGCCCGCGAGCGCGCCCGTGTCCGCCCGGGCGACGTATGCCGAAGCCGTGCAGCGGGCGGCGCCTGCGGTCGTCAACATCTACACCGCGCGGCTCGTCACGGAACGCGTGGCGCCCGCCCGGCGCGATCAGCCGTTCGGCGACCTGTGGCCGCGCTATCGCCGCCGCATCGAGCGCAGTCTCGGCTCCGGCGTCATCGTCGACGCCGACGGGCACATCGTGACGAACCATCACGTCATCGCGCAGGCCGACGCGATCGGCGTGCAGCTCGCGGACGGGCGCACGGCGAACGCGCGCATCGTCGGGCGCGATCCCGAATCGGACCTCGCCGTGCTGCGCATCGACCTCGACGATCTGCCCGTGATGCCTCTCGGGCGCTCGGATCGGCCCAAGGCTGTCCC
>QGVD01000015.1 GCA_003242685.1 Pseudomonadota bacterium
CCTCTTCTTTTTCGGGGGCCGTATAAATGTGTATAAGGGACAGGCCCGGGCAATCGCTCGAGCTCGCGCGGCAGATCGAGACGCTCCAGGTCCTCGGCATCCGTCTGCAGCACGTCCGGTGCGAACGTCGCAATGATCTCATCGACCTCAGATTGCGTCGGGTGACGCGTGACGGCGATGCAGCAGATCCTGCCGCGCGCCGGAGCCGCGAGATCCGCCGCGAGCTGCGGCGTCAACTGACGCACGGAAGGCGCGAACACGAATCCGATCGCATCCGCGCCGGCCTCGAGCGCGGCGGCGACCGCCTGCCTGCTCGTCATGCCGCACACCTTGATCCACACGGCCGCTCACCCTTTCGCTCTTTCCGCGTCCTGGCGGGAAGGCGTTGCACGCGCGGACGACGCGGACCGGCCGGCTGAAAGCATGGCGCGCGCGAGTGTCTGAGGATCGGCACCCGACATCAGCGCGCTGCCCACGAGCGCGAGCTCGTACCCGGCACACGCAACACGCGCGGCGTCCTCGGGCGAGGTCACGCCGCTCTCGGCCACGCGCGGCACCCGCGTCGGCAGGAGCGGTGCGAGCTCGTCGAGCCGATGCGGCACGACCTGCAGAGTGCGCAGATCGCGGCAGTTGACGCCGACGTACACGAGCTCCTTCGCGTTTCCGTCCGCGGCCGGGCGCACGAAGCGATCGACGAGCTCGTGCGCCAGCTCGATGTCCTGGGCGTCGAAGGTCTCGAGCAGCACGAAGAGTCCGAGATCGAGCGCGCGCTCGATGATCGCCTCGAGCGCGGGCCTCTCCAGCATGCGAAGGATGACGAGCACGCCGCCCGCGCCGGCGACACGCGCCTCGAGGACCTGATACGGATCGACGATGAAGTCCTTGCGCATCGCGGGCACGCGCAGCGGTGCGAGCGCAGTCGCCGCGGTTTCGAGATGCGCGAGATCGCCGTCGAAGCGGCTCGGCTCGGTCAGCACCGAGACGGCAGCCGCGCCGGCTCGCGCGTACGCCGTCACACGCTCCGACACATTCTCTTCATCCGCCTTGCGGAGTTGTCCGACGGCCGGAGAACGGAGCTTGAGCTCCGCGATCAGATCGAAACCCTCGCCGCTGCGCACGAGCGGCGGCGGTGGGGGCAACCGCGCGATGCGCTCCAGCAGCACCGACTCGGGGCGAGCCGCGCGCGCCGCGTCGGCACGCGCGCGGCTGCTCGCCGCCATCTGCTGCAGGAAATCGCCGCCGTGCGCGCCGCTCATGACGCGCTCTTTCCGGTGCCGAAGGCTCCGAGCGCGTCGAGCACACGACGCGCCGCGCCGCTGTCGATCGCATGCGCCGCGCGAGCGACCGCGGCGCGCGGATCGCGCTCCTCGCCCGTGACCTCGAGCGCGAGTGCCGCACCGAGCAGCAGACAGTCGCGATACGCTCCGGTGTCCTCGCCGCACAGCACCGCGCGCATCGCCTGCGCGTTGTGGCGCGCGTCGCCGCCGGCGAGCGCCTGCGGCGTGCAGCGCGAGAGCCCGTACTCCTCACAGGTGCGTACGCCGACCGTGACGCTCCCGGGACGCACGTCGAAGACGGTGAACGGACCCACCGGCGTCGGCTCGTCCCAGCCTTCCGCGCCGTGGACCACGAAGGCACGCTCGATCGGCATGCCCGCGAGCGTGTGCGCCATCAGCTCGGCAACGTCCCTGCTGAACGCGCCGATGAGGTGGAACGGCGGCTCGGCCGGATTGGTCAGGGGCCCGAGAATGTTGAACACGGTGCGCACGCCGAGCGCCGCACGCACCGGGGCGATGGCTTTCATCGCCGGGTGGTAGTGCGGCGCGAACAGGAACGTGAAGTTGGAGGCCTCGAGACACCGGCCCGCGGTCTGCTCGTCGAGCGGCAGCGCGAGCCCCAGCGCCTCGAGCACGTCGGCGCTGCCCGCACGGCTCGAAACGGAACGGTTGCCGTGCTTGAGCACCGGCACGCCGCAGGCCGCGGTCAGAAGCGCAGTGCCCGTGGAGATGTTGAGACTGTGCGAGGAATCGCCGCCCGTGCCGACGACGTCGATCGCGCGCAGGCCCGCGGGGACGTTCGGCCGGCGCGCGAGACGCCGCATGGCGCGTGCGAAGCCGCGCACCTCGTCCGCCACGACGCCCTTGGCGCGCAGCGCCGCGAGGATCGCACCCGCCATCGCGGGCGGAAAGTCGGCCTGCGTGAGCTGAACGAGGAGATCGTCGGCTTCCGACTCCTCGAGGTTGCGCCGATCGAGAAGACGTTCGAGTAGTTCACGCGGAGAGGGCATGGCTCGTTCCCTGTGACGTCGCCTGTCGTTCGCCGGAGCTCAGCTCGAGGAAGTTCCGCATCAGTCGCGGCCCGTCCGGCGTGAGAATGCTCTCGGGATGGAACTGCACGCCTTCCACCGTGAGCGTCCGGTGACGCACGGCCATGATCTCGCCTTCCACGGTGCGCGCGCTCACCTCGAGCTCGGGAGGAATGGTGTCGGGCGCGGCGATCAGCGAGTGGTAGCGTCCGACCTCGCAGGGCTGGGGCAGCCCCTCGAACAGCGTGCGCCCGTCGTGATGCACGATCGAGGTCTTGCCGTGCATCAGCCGCGCGGCGCGCACGACCTTGCCGCCGAACACCTCGACGATCGACTGATGGCCGAGACACACGCCGAGCACCGGAATGCGTCCGGCGAAGGCGCGGATCATGTCCATGGACACGCCGGCGTCGTACGGCGTGCCCGGTCCCGGCGAGATGCACAGGTGCGTCGGTGCGAGCTCGCGCGCCGCGTCGACCGTGATCTCGTCGTTGCGGTACACGCGCACGTCGGCGCCGAGCACCAGGAACGCCTGCACGAGGTTGTAGGTGAACGAATCGTAGTTGTCTATGAGTAGCAGACGCGGTCTCACACGCCCTCCTCCGCCAGCTGCAGCGCGCGCACGAGCGCGCCGCTCTTCGCCAGCACTTCCTCGTGCTCGGTCTCCGGCACGCTGTCCGCGACGATGCCCGCCCCGGCCTGATAGCTGTACTCGTCGCCCTGGAACACCAGCGTGCGTATGGTGATCGCCTGATCCATGTCGCCGCGCGCACCGAAGTAGCCCACCGTGCCGCCGTAGAGCCCGCGGCCGACTGGCTCGAGCTCGTCGATGATCTGCATGGCGCGCACCTTCGGCGCGCCGACGAGAGTTCCCGCGGGGAACGTGGCGGCGAACAGATCGAACGCGTCGCGTCCCTCCGCGAGCTCGCCGCGTACGCCGCTCACCATGTGCATCACGTGGCTGTAGCGCTCGATGGCGCGATAGGGATCGACGTACACGCTGCCCGCGCGCGCCACGCGTCCGAGATCGTTGCGCGCGAGATCGACCAGCATCACGTGCTCGGCGTTCTCTTTCGGATCCGCGCGCAGATCGGCCTCGCGCTGCGCGTCGATGGCGGGATCGTCGGCGCGCGGCCGCGTACCCGCGATGGGACGAAGCTGCGCCCGTCCCTGCTCGAGCTTCACCAGTGCCTCGGGCGAGGAGCCGACGACCGTGAGATCGCCGAGCACGCAGTAGTACATATAAGGAGAAGGATTGATGAGGCGCAGCGCGCGGTAGACCTGGAAGGGATCGAGCCCGTGACGGCCCGAGAAGCGCACCGACAGCACGAGCTGATAGACGTCGCCGGCCGCGATGTATTCCTGCGTGCGGCGCACTCCCGCCATGTACGCGTCGCGGCTCAGCGCGGCCTGCGGCGGTGAGTACTTCCCTGCCCGCGTGCCGTTCGGGAGCGCTCCGCGCAGCGCACGCACCACTTCGCGGCGCAGTGCCTGACGCTCGGCTTCGGAGCCGCCGTGCAGCAGAGCGATGCCGCGCGTCAGATGATCGAACACGAGCAGTGAGCGCGGCGCGACGTAGTGCAGAACCGGCACGCCACTCTGCGCGGGCGCGCGCTGCGGGAGCTTCTCGAAGAAGCGCACGATGTCGTATGCCGCGAAGCCGACGAGCCCGCCGGCGAGCGGAACACCCGGGAACTCCGGCTGCGGCCGCGGTGCGCGTGAGAGCGCCTCGCGCAGCGCGCCGAGCAGCTCGGCAGAACTGCGCGGCATCGGCCGGCGCTCCGTGCCGATGGAAAGGCCGTCCCGATCGAGCTTCACTTCCAGGCAGTCGCCGAATCCGATGAACGAGTACCGCGCGAGCCGCTCGCCGCCCTCGACGCTCTCGAGCAGGAAGCGCGGAGAGAACGCGGCCAGCTTGATGAAGGCCGAGACCGGCGTATCGAGGTCACCCGATATGTCGAATGGCGGCTTCACTTGCGTCTTCCGGTTCTCTCGTTCTGCAGTTCACGCGGACAACAAAAAACCCATCCCGGTGCCTTCCGGAGATGGGTTCTGGTGCCGAAGTCGGTCCGAATCGATTACGCAGCAGCGCCCAGCGCCATCTCCGTCAGGAGTGGCGCCACCACCAGCGGCCGAGCGTGTTCGGAGAATGCTTCGACATTTGCGCCGGAGTATGGACGGAGGATCGCGGCGCCGTCAAGAAAGCCCCGCCGCCCGGCCGTGAAAGACGCAGCCGCGCGGGTGCGCGCGGCCGTCAGGAGGCTTTGAGCAGGAGCCTCACGAGACCGTTGGTCGCGAGCCCCGTCACCGCGAGGCCGACGAGGATCATCGCGAGCCGCGGCGCGATGTGCTTCGTCACGTAAGCCGCCACCGGCGCGGCGACCACCCCGCCGAGCAGCAGCGCCAGAACGAGATCGAAACGGCGCCAGTCGTACGAGAAGAAGAAGGTGATCGCGACCGAGAGGGCGACGAAGAACTCCGCGGTGTTCGACGTGCCGATGGCGTAACGCGGGCGGTGGCCCTGAGCGATCAGCGTCGGCGTGGTGATCGTGCCCCAGCCCCCTCCGCCGATGGCATCGAGGAATCCGGCCGCCCCGCCGAGCGCGAAGCCCGGCGTGCGGGCGAGCTCGTGCTCGAACTTGCGGAACGCCCGGCGCAGCACGAGCAGTCCCGCGCCGAGCAGATAGATCCATATGAAGGGTCTGATGCGCTCGCCGGGTACATTGGAGAGCACGTACGCGCCGAGACTGCCCGCGATGACGCCGGGCACGGCGAGCTTGAAGAACAGGCGGCGATCGAAGTTCCTGAAGTACGCGTGGGAGATACCCGACACGCCGGTCGTGAAGACTTCCGCCGCATGGACTGTCGCACTCACCAGTGCGGGCGGATGCCCCAGCGTGGACAGGAACGCGCTCGCCGACAGCCCGTAGGCCATGCCGAGCGCGCCGTCCACCATCTGCGCGGCGAAACCGACGGCGACGAGTGTCCAGAATTCCTGCGTGAGCTCCACCCGCGCATCGTACTGGGGAGCGGGCCCGTCTCACAGACTTGTCAACGGCTCGACGACCGGCCCCGCCCTGGACGGTGCGCTAGAATGACCTCATCGACTCATTTCCTTCCGGAGCTCCCCTGTGAGATTCAAAGAGCTGCTCGACAGCTGGCAGCAGACTGCTGCCACCGTTCGCACCGCCGAGGAGTACAGGGTCCGTCTGCCAATCGACGACGCTGCACGGCTTCACGCACTCGCCGAGATGTTTCCGGGACGCACGCCGGAGCAGCTCATCACGGATCTGCTCGGCGCTGCGCTCCAGGAGCTCGAGGCCGCGATGCCCTACGTGCGCGGCACGAAGGTCATCTCCACCGACGAGCAGGGTGATCCGGTGTTCGAGGACGTCGGTCCGACACCGCGTTTCATCGAGCTCACACGCAAGCATCGCAAGCGTCTCGAGAGCGCGCTGAAGAAGTCGTGACGGTGTCGTCCGCGCATGGCGCGCGGCTTACCCGCGGCGGAACTCGCACGGCCGCGCGCACGTTAGAACAGCGGGATCTGCCCGCGATGCGCCGCCCCGGCGAACCCTCGCCGGAAGGAGTCCGCCCGTGATCGACATCCTCAAGGGAATCGCGGCGGGCGCAATCGCCACCGCCGTTCTCTCCGCGCTGATGCTCGCGCACAGCTCGAGCGGGCTGCTGCCGGCGCTCGATCCGCTCGAGCTCCTGATGAGCGCGTTCGGCATCGGCGATCAACGACCGCTCGGCTGGATCGTCCACTTCGTCATCGGCGCGCTGCTGTGGGGCGCTCTGTTCGCGTGGGTGGAGCCGCGGCTTCCGGGCGACGCTCATGCACGCCGCGGCACGCTGTTCGGCGTCCTGGTTTGGCTCGTGATGATGCTCGTGATCATGCCGCTTGCGGGCGCCGGCGTGTTCGCGCTGCGCATCGGTGTGCCTGCGTCGCTCGTGACTCTGCTGCTGCACGTCGTGTACGGCTTCGTGCTCGGCTGGACCTACGGCAAGCTCGCGCCGACGCGCGACCCGTTCGCGTCGCGCAATCACCGGTCGACGGCTTGACCGTGCGCGGAGTCGGTCTTCCGCCGACGCGCCGCAGACTTCCGCCGCGCTGCACCGTCGAGATCAGGCCTCAGTTCGACCGGATCTCCAGCCGCCTGGCGCGCCGGCATCTTCGGATCCGCAGCTGAAGCCGGAGGGCGGCCTGCGGTTGGTCGCCCGGGGGCCCCTGCGGCACAATGCCTCATCGGCCTCACTGGCCCAGAGCGGCCCGCATGCAGGATTACGAGAAGCTCGGCGTCTTCTACCTCGGGCGGGAGTACGACGCCGACAGTCATTCACTCAAGGACGCCCTGCTCCTCTACGACTCGCGCAGCCTCACCACGCATGCGGTCTGCGTGGGCATGACGGGGAGCGGGAAGACGGGGCTGTGCATCGCGCTGCTCGAGGAAGCCGCGATCGACGGTATCCCGGCGATCTGCATCGACCCGAAGGGTGACCTCGGCAATCTCCTGCTCACCTTCCCGAAGCTCGCTCCCAGCGACTTCGTGCCGTGGGTGGATCCGGGCGAAGCGCAGCGCCGGGATCTGTCGGTCGACGAGTACGCCGCACGGACCGCGGAGACCTGGCGCAACGGGCTCGCGGAGTGGGCGCAATCGCCCGATCGCATCGCGCGCTTCCGCAACAGTGTCGATATCGCCATCTACACGCCCGGCTCGGAGGCCGGGCTGCCGCTCTCCGTGCTGCGCTCGTTCTCCGCGCCGCCGCCCGAGATGATGAACGACACCGACGCGCTGCGCGGTCGCGTCAACGCCGTCGTTTCCGGACTGCTGAATCTGCTCGGGCGTGACGCGGATCCGGTCAACAGCCGCGAGCACGTTCTGCTGTCGAATCTCCTCGAGCGCGCGTGGCGCGACGGAATCAGCCTCGACGTCGCGAGCGTGATCGCTGCCGTGCAGCGGCCGCCTTTCGACAGGGTGGGCGCGTTCGACCTCGAGACCTACTTCCCGGCGCGCGAACGGCTCGAGCTGGCGATGGCCATCAACAATCTGCTCGCGTCGCCGGGCTTCTCGGCGTGGACGACGGGAGAGCCGCTCGACGTGCAGCGGCTGCTGTTCACCGCGAAGGGCAAGCCGCGCATCTCGATCATCTCGGTAGCGCATCTCTCCGACTCCGAGCGGATGTTCATCGTCACGCTCGTGCTCAACGAAGTGATCGCGTGGATGCGCACTCAGTCCGGCACGGGCTCGCTGCGGGCGATCCTCTACATGGACGAGATCTTCGGCTACTTCCCGCCGACGGCGAATCCGCCGTCGAAGCAGCCGATGCTCCAGCTCCTCAAGCAGGGACGCGCGTTCGGCCTCGGCTGCGTGCTCGCCACGCAGAACCCGGCGGATCTCGACTACAAGGGCCTGGCGAACGCCGGCACGTGGTTCATCGGCCGGCTTCAGACCGAGCGCGACAAGATGCGCGTGATCGAAGGGCTGCAGAGCGCGCTCGGCGATGCGCTGGGGCAGGAACGCGGCGCGCTCGACCGCATGCTCTCGAACCTCCCGCAGCGCGTGTTCCTGATGCGCAACGTGCACGAGAAGGGTCCGGTGCTCTTCAAGACGCGCTGGACGCTTTCGTATCTGCGCGGACCGCTCACGGGCATGGAGATCTCGCGGCTCATGGGTCCGCACAAGTCGGAAGCGCGCCGCGGAGCGCAGGCGCCGTCCGCGACGCAGCTCGCGGCCGGCGAGAACGCGTTCCCGCGGCCGACGCTGCCTCCCGACGTGCCCGAGTACTTCATGCCCCGCGTCGCGACGGCCGAGGCCATCACCTACCGCCCGATGATCATGGGCACCGCGAAACTGCACTTCGTGGACGCGAAGCTCGGGCTCGACGAGTGGTGCGCGAGGGCCTATCTCGCACCGCTCTCCGAAGACGGTGAGCGCGTGCTGTGGAACGAAGCCCGGGTCATACCCGAGCTGCCCGCGCGCCTCGAGAGCGAGCCCGCGGCGCAGGCCAGCTTCGCGCCGCTGCCCGCGACGGCACTGCGCTCCGCAGCCTACCGCGCGTGGGGCCGCTCGCTCGCCGCACACCTCTACGAGACCGCGCGTCTCGAGGTGCTCGTCTGCGATACGCTCGACATGAGCTCGGAGCCGGGCGAGAGTGAGCGCGACTTCCGTGCCCGGCTCGCGCTGCGCGTGCGCGAGAAGCGCGACGCCGAAGTCGAGGCGCTGCGGCGCAAGTACGCGCCGCGCTTTGCCTCGCTCGAGGAGCGCGAACGGCGCGCAGCGGAGCGCGCCGCGCGCGAGCGTTCGCAGCTCTCGCATCAGAAGATGCAGACGGCTCTCTCGGTCGGCGCGTCGATCCTCGGCGCTCTGCTCGGCAGGCGCCGACTGTCGGCCACGACCGTTCAGCGTGCGGCCACCGCCGCACGCGCCGCGGGACGCATCGGCCGCGAGAGCGAAGACGTCGAGCGCGCGGACGAGAATCTGGAAGCCGTGCAGAAGAAGCGCGCCGAGCTTCAGCAGCAGTTCGAGGCGGACTGTGCCGCCATCGAGCGCGTGCTCGATGCCGCGAACGTCGAGCTGCGGCGCGTGCGCGTGAGCCCGCGCAAGTCGGACATCACCGTCGAGGAAGTAGCCCTCGTATGGACGCCTTGGCGGCGAGGCGCGGACGGCTTACCCTCGCCCGCTTTCCAAGTCGGAGCGCCTGGAACATGAAAGAGCTGATCGATGCGCTCGTGCGCGAGCTCCGGATCGACGAGAACCAGGCACGCGGCGGCGCGGGCCTGCTGTTCCGCGCGGCCTGCGACAAGCTCGGCGCCGGAGAGTTCGCGAAGCTCCTGGGCGGCCTGCCGGGTCTCGACGATCTCATGCGGCAGGCTCCCGAGAGCGGCGCGGGCCGGCTCTTCGGCGGTCTCGCCTCTGCGCTCGGTGCCGGCAACGCAGCGATACTCGCCGAAGTGCTGGCCGGCTTCGGCAAGCTCGGCCTGTCGCAGGACCAGGCGAAGCGCTTCGTTCCGGTGATCCTTTCCTTCCTGCGCGAACGACTCGGGCCGGAAGTCGTCGCAACTCTCGAGTCCGCATTGCGTCGTTGAACATGCATCGTCTCTTCCGTCTTCTTCCGCGTCTTCGCTCGACCCGTGTCCGTCATTCCAACACCTGGCTCGCCGTGCTCCTCGCCTGCGCCCTGAGCGCGTGCACGGGCGATGCCGCGCCATCCGGCGACGGTTCGTCCGCTGCGGAAGGAGAGCTGCGCGTCGGCACGTATCGCGCCACGCTCGCTCTGCCAGGAGGCGAGCTGCCCTTCGGGCTCGAGATCGCGCGGGAGGGCGGGCAGTACGTGGCCTATCTCGTGAACGGCTCCGAGCGCGTGCGGGTGCCGGAGGTCACCGTCGCGGACGGGCGCATCGAGATGATCATGCCCGGCCTGCGCAACACGCTCAGCGCACGCATCACGCGCACGGGACTCGAGGGCGAGGTGGTGCTGGTCAAGCTCAACGAGAAGAACCAGCACATTCCCTTCGCGGCCGAATACGGCGCGACCCATCGCTTCATCGCGCAGCCGGAAGGCGAAAGTGCCGATCTCTCCGGGCGCTGGTCCGTGACGTTCACGGAGGAATCGGGGAAGCAGTATCAGGCGGTAGGCGAGTTCACACAGCGCGGCCACGAGCTCACCGGCACCTTCCTCACGCCGACCGGCGATCACCGCTTCCTCGCGGGCGATGTGGAAGGCGATGAGTTCGCGCTCTCGACCTTCGACGGTGCGCGCGCCTTCCTGTACCGCGGCCGGATCAACCGCCGCGGCGAGATGGAGGGCACGTACTGGTCGGGACTCGCATGGCAGGAGAGGTTCGTCGGACGGCGCGACGACTCGGCCACGCTCGCCCAGACCGAGACGACGGCGCTGCGCGACGGCGCCGACTCGCTCGACTTCACCTTCCCCGATCTCGACGGGAATCCGGTTTCGCTCAGCGACCCCCGCTTCGCGAGCAAGGTGATCGTGATCACGCTCGCGGGGAGCTGGTGTCCGAACTGCCACGACGAGGCCGCGTTCCTCGCGCCCTACTATCTGCGCAATCGCGATCGGGGCCTCGAGGTGATCTCGCTCATGTTCGAGCACTTCGGCGACTTCGATCAGGCCGTCGCCGCCACCCGGCGCTTCCGTGAGCGCTACGACATCCGGTACACCACGCTCATCGCAGGAGTCTCGGACAAGGAGCAGGCGGCGCAGAAGCTGCCGCAGCTCAACGGGATCTACGCCTTCCCCACGACGCTGTTCCTCGACCGCCAGGGCCGCGTACGCAAGATCCACACGGGTTTCGCCGGCCCTGCGACGGGCGAGCACTATCAGCGGCTGATCGAGGAGTTCGACTCGACCATCGAGCAGCTCCTCGCCGAGACCGGCGAAAGCGTCGCCGAGCACCGGCCCGACGGCGCGTGAGGGTCCGCGCAGGAATCAGCGAGCGGAAACCGTGAGTCCCGCTCCGGTTTCCGCCGGAGGAGCACGATGCCATCGTTCGATGTCGTCTCCGAGCTCGACGCTCACGAGATCACCAATGCGGTCGATCAGGCGAACCGCGAGCTGGCCCAGCGCTTCGACTTCAAGGACACGGGCGCGCGCTTCGAGCTCGAGGACTTCGTCGTGACGCTCCACGCGCAGGTGGAGTTCCAGCTCAGGCAGATGCTCGAGATTCTCAAGATGCGGCTCTCCAAGCGCGGCGTCGACGTCGCATGCATGGAGGTGAAGGAGCCGCAGACGTCGCTCTCGGCCGCGCGGCAGCAGGTCGTCCTGCGTCACGGAATCGACGCGGAGACGGGACGGAGGATCACGCGCATCATCAAGGACTCGAAGCTCAAGATCCAGGCGAGCATCCAGGGCGACAAGGTGCGCGTCACGGGCAAGCAGCGCGACGACCTGCAGGCCGCCATTCAGTTGCTGCGCAGGTCGGATCTCGGCGTCCCGCTGCAGTTCAAGAACTTCCGCGACTGAAGTTTCTCAGCCGGCGCGCGGGACCGTTCGCGCTCTTCATGGATTCGGCCGGCTGTTCTCCATCAGCGCTGCGGCTTCGTCGGGCGCGGCGACCGTCACGCCGAGGTCCCGCAGCAGTCCGTCCTCGAGTCCGTAGATCCAGCCGTGAACGCTGAGCGGCTGACCCCGCGCCCATGCATCGCGCACGATCGTCGTCGCGCAGACGTTGATGACCTGCGAGATCACGTTGAGCTCGCACAGACGGTCCGAGCGTGCGGCCGGGTCCTCGATGCGTGCGAGCTCCGCCTCGTGCCTGTGCCTGACGTCCTGCACGTGCCGCAGCCAGTTGTCCGCGAGTCCGATCCTTTCGCCGCGCAACACGGCGCCCACGCCGCTGCAGCCGTAGTGACCGCACACTATGACGTGCTTCACGTGCAGCACGTCGATCGCGAACTGCAGGACCGAAAGGCAGTTGAAGTCGGTGTGCGCGACGACGTTGGCGACGTTGCGGTGAACGAAGAGCTCGCCCGGCAGGAGACCGACGATCTCGTTCGCGGGCACACGGCTGTCCGCGCAGCCGATCCACAGATACTGGGGCGACTGCTGGCGCGCGAGTCGGCTGAAGAACGCCGGATCCCCCTTGCGGATTCGCTCCGACCAGGCCCGGTTGTTGGCGAAGAGGTGCTCGAGGATGCGCATGGCAGAGAGTCTCAGGGCGCTTTCGCAGGCGTGCGGTGTGAATCGATCAGCGCGCAGAGCGCTTCGGTCGCCTCGACCGCGCTCGGCCCGAGGCGACTCAGGCGCCGGTCCGTGAACTCGAGGAGCCTTCCCGTGCGAACGGCGCGCAGCTTCCCGAAGCGCCGCCACTCCGCGAGCCATTCGCGCGCGGCTTCGGGCGCTCCGATCGCGATGATCATGTCCGGATCGCGCGCGATCACCGCTTCGATCTGCACGGCAGGCCCCGGCTCGCGCAGATCGCCGAAGACATTGCGCGCACCGCACAGGCGCAGCGCGTCGCTCATGAGGTGGCGGCCGCCCACGGTGTAGAGCGGTCGGTTCCACACCTGAAGCAGCACGCTCGGCCGCTCGGCGCTGCCGTGCCGGTTCTCGAGACGCTCGAGGCGCGCCTCGATCTCGCGGGCCGCGGCTTCGGCGACGTCCTGCGTGCCGGCGAGCCGTCCGAGGCGCCGCAGAGAGTCGGGAAGCGCCTCGAGGGTGTCGACCTGATTGCGATAGATCGGAATGCCGAGCCGCTCGAGTTGCGCGGTCTGGGCGGGATTGTTGCCGCCGGGCCAGACGACGGCGAGATCCGGGCGCAGCGCGACGACGCGCTCGACGTCGATCGCACCCGCACCGCCGATGCGCGGGATGTGGCGCGCGGCGGGCGGCTCGTCGGAGTGCTCGACCGTGGCGACGATCCGATCACCGGCGCCGGCGGCAAAGAGCATCTCCGTCGCCCCCGGGGCGAGGCTCACGATGCGCTCCGGCGGCCGCGCGAGCTCGAGGCTGCGGCCCGTATCGTCGTAGATGGCGTCCGCGGCGCACGGTGCGGCGGCGCCGAGGTACAGGATCAGCAGCGCCGCGGCGCTCTGCAGGATGCCGCCCAGTCGGTGAATCGCGATCAGAGCGTCAGTTCCCCTTGTGCTCGCACCGCTCTTACTTGAGCGAGCCCGGACGGCGCAGCATCTTGCGGATCTCCGCCAGGTGCATCTCCTCCGCGGCGATCTGCGCGCGCGCGTACTCCTCGAGCATGATGCTCCAGCCCGTCACCTGGTTGAGCAGATCCCGGTACGCCGCGAGCCCTTCCTCTTCGTGCTGGAGCGACTCCTGCAGGATCTCGTCGATGTTGTGCTTGTGGGTCTCGAGCAGCGCGCCGATCTTGAGACTCGGATGACCGCCGAGGCTCGTGATGTGCTCGCCCGCGAGCGCCGCGTGTGCCTGCGACTCGTCGGCCTGCGAGCGCAGCCAGCTCACGATCGGTATGCGGTTGTGCCCGAAGATCATGAAGCTGTAGTGCATGTAGCGCACCACGCCGGCGAGCTCGAGCTCGAGGATGCGGTTGAGCGTCTGGATGACCGCTTCGGTCTTCTGATCGTTCGCCGCGGTGCTCATGGGCGTGCTCCTGCCTGAGGTCGAGGAAGGGGACGGCAGTGTACGCGGCACGCCTGCCGCGTCCAGCCCACGGTCCGTGGCCGCGCGGTACTGGACATCTGTCTAGTCATTGACACTGTGTCAATGAAGCGGCATGCTGCGCGCATGAGCTACATCGCCGAACGCCGTCTGGAAGAGAAGGAGCGGCGCCGGGCGCAGATTCTCGACGCCGCGGAGGCCGTGGCCGCGAAGGCGGGCTGGGACGCCGTGACCATGGATCAGGTCGCCCGCAAGGCCCGGCTGTCCCGCGCGCTGCTCTACGTCTACTTCAAGGACAAGACCGATCTCATGTTCGGGATCGGCGAGCGCGCGATCGAAGCGCTCGGAGAACGCTTCGCCGATGCCGTCAGGGGCCGTGAGCTGGGGCGCGACCAGCTCCAGGCAATGGGCCGCGCGTACGTGAGCTTCGCGCGGGAAATGCCCGTGTACTTTGAGATCGTCGCGCGCTGCGAGCTGCACTCGGCGAGCCAGCACGAGCTGCAGGGCAACGAGGGAGCCTGTGCGCAGGCGGGCGAGCGGCTGCAGCAGCTCATGGTGGAAACCATCCAGCGCGGAATCGCGGACGGCTCGCTGCGCCCCGACCTCGGTCAGCCGGAAGTCGTCGCGATCGCGCTGTGGGCCTTCATGCACGGCGTCGTTCAGCTCATGACGACGAAGGCGAACTTCCTGGCCCTGCGTGGCGTGACGGCGGAACAGCTCGTCGACGCGGCCATCGAGATCGCCACGCGCGGCATCGGCAGTAGTGAACCTTCCGGACGGCGGCGCGCATGAGGACGCTGCGACGCATAGGATGCGGTCTGCTCGCCGCGTGCGCCGTCCAGCTCGCGGCGTTCGGCCAGGAGCCCGCGCCGCTCGGTCAGGTGATCGACGACTACGTTCGCGAGGGTCTGCGCTCGAACCTCGCGCTGCGCTCCGAGTCGCTGGAAGTGGAGCGTCAGCTCGCGGCGCTCGATCAGGCACGCGCCCGTTTTCTGCCGACCATCGCCTTCGAGGCGCGCTACTCGCGCGCCGACGGCGGACGGCAGATCGATTTCCCGGTGGGCACGCTCCTCAATCCTGTGTACAGCACGCTCAACGAGCTGCTCGCGGCACAGGGACGCGGCACGCCTTTTGCGCCCATCGAGGACCAGACGTTCGATTTCCTCCGCGAGCGCGAGCAGGACACGCGTCTCACGCTGCGGCAGCCGATCTACGCGCCGGCGATTCCCGCGGCAGTGCGCGCACAGCGCGCGCTCCTCGAGTCCGCGCAGTTCGGCCGCGTCGCGCTCGCGCGGCGTCTCAAGCGCGACATCACGGTCGCCTATCTCGACTGGCTGCGCGCGTCGCGCGCGGTGGAGATCGTGCAGGCGAGCCTCGAGCTCCTGGAGGAGAACCTGCGCGTCAACGAATCGCTGTTCCGCAACGGCAAGCTCACTCAGGATCAGGTGCTGCGCGCCCGCGCGGAGCTCCTCGAAGTCGAGCAGCAGCTCCGCGAGGCACGCGACGCGGTCGCTCAGGCGCAGAGCTACGTGAACTTCCTGCTCAATCGTTCTCTCGACGAGCCGCTGCGTGCCGCGGTCATCGAACGCGAGATCGAGCGTACCACTCAGGATCTCGCGGCGCTGCGCGCCGCCGCGCTCGCGAACCGCCCCGAGCTCGATCAGCTCGAAAGCGCCGCGAAAGCCGCGCAGGCGCGCGAGCACCTCGCGCGCGCAGCGCTCAAACCCACGCTGTCACTCGGGGTCGACGGCGGGATTCAGGGCGAGGAGTATGGCTTCGGCAGCGGCCGCAACTTCGGAATGATCTCGCTCCTCCTGCAGTGGGAGCTCTTCGACGGTGGAGCCCGGCGCGCCGAGGTGCGCAGCGCACGCGCCGCGGCCCGCCAGGCCGAGACCCGGCGCGACGAGCTCGCGCAGCAGATCCAGCTCGAAGTCCAGCAGGCGCTCGACCGCCTGCAGACCGCAGCCGATTCGCTCGCCATCGCGGAGGCGCGCCTCGAAGCCGCACAGGCCGGTTTCCGCATCGCGAGCCGCAAGCGCGACGAAGGCGTGATCAGCCAGGTGGAGTTCATCGACGCGCGCAGCGCCCTCACGCGCGCCGAGCTCAATCTCAACCTCACCCGCTTCGAGCTGCTCTCGCGGCAGGCGGAGCTCGATTACGCAACGGCGGCAGGCCCGCTGCCCCTCGATCTGGCAGGTCCTGCCATGGAAGGACGGTGACATGACGCGCCTGCAGTTCCACATTCCCTTCGTCTGTGCGGTGCTGCTCCTCGGAGCCTGCGCTCGGGAGACCGCCGAGATCGCTCCGCGTCCCACGCCGGTGCGTGTGCAGCCCGCCGTTGCAGGACCTGCAAGCCCCGCCATCGAGACGAACGGCATCGTCGCGACGCGCGACGAGCTGCGGCTGTCGTTCCTCGTCGGCGGCGTGATCGCGCGCATCGACGTCGAGGCCGGTCAGACCGTCCGCGCCGGCCAGCAGCTTGCGACGCTGGAGCTCACGGATATCGATGCACAGGTCGCGCAGGCGCGCCAGCTCGCCGAGCAGGCACAGCGCGAGCTCGAGCGGGGTGAGCGGCTGCACGCCGATCAGGTGATCAGTCTCGAGCAGCTCGAGCAGCTCCGCACGCAGGCGGCTCTGCGCCGCGCGCAGCTCGAAAGTGCACGCTTCAACCGTCGCCACGCCGTCATCGTCGCACCGCGCGACGGCGTCGTGCTGCGTCGTCTTGCCGAAGACGGCGAAACGGTCGCCGCGGGTCAGCCGGTGCTCGTGCTCGGCGCACGCGACCGCGGCTACATCGTGCGCGCCGCCCTGGCGGATCGCGAGCTGGTGCAGCTCTCCATCGGCGACCCGGCAGAGATCCGTCTCGATGCCTGGCCGGGCACGGTGTTCTCCGGCCGCGTCGTGGAGCTCGCGCGCGCCGCCGACGAGCGCAGCGGACTGTTTCCGATCGAGGTCCAGATCGACGACCCGCCGCCGGGCATCGCAAGCGGGCTGGTGGCGAAGCTCTCCATCTCGCCGACCGTTGCCCGTGAGCGGCAGCTCACTCACGTGCCGATCGACGCCGTCGTCGAAGGCGAGGGCCGCACGGCGAGCGTGTTCGTCGCGCACGACGGCCATGCGCAACGTCGCTCCGTGCAGATCGCCTTCTTCTCCGGCGACTCGGTCGCGCTCGCAGGCGGTCTCGAGCCCGGCGAGCCGGTCGTGACGGCAGGCGCGCTCTACCTCGAGGACGGCGCACCCATCGAGATCGTCGACGATCCGCAGATCGCCGCGGAAGCGTCGGCGGGAAGCTGAGCCGCCGGACGTACGGCATCGAACCGGGAGATCCGGCAGGGAGCGCATCATGTCGCTGCTCGAGTTTCCGATCCGCCGCTACCCGTTCACGCTCGTCGTGTTCCTGTGCCTCGTGGTGCTGGGGTGGTACGCGTTCCTCAGCGTCCCGCGCGAGGAGGATCCGCATCTCGAGGTGGCGGCGTTCTTCATCACCGCGATCTATCCGGGCGCCGATCCGCGCGATCTCGAGCGCCTCGTGGCGAAGCCCATCGAGGACCGAATCACCGAGCTCGACGACGTCAAGCGCATCGAATCGACGATCAGCGACGGCGTGGCCTTCGTCGCCGTGGAGTTCGCCGCGCAAGCGGACGAGGACGCGAAGTACGACGAGGTCACGCGCGAGATCAACGCGCTGCGGCCGGAGCTTCCCGCGGAAGTCGCCTCCATCGAGATCCGCAAGGCGAGCCCGGCCATGGTCAACATCGTGCAGATCGCGCTCGTTTCCGAGGACGCGCCGTATCCGGAGCTCGAGGACTACGCGCGCGATCTGCGCGACGCGATCAAGAACGTCGACGGCATTCGGTCCGCGGAAGTCTGGGCGCTTCCGCAGCGCGAGCTGCGCGTGGAGCTCGACCTCCTGCGGATGAGCGAACTCGGCATCGCGCCTGCGCGCGTCGTGCAGGCGCTGCAGAGCGAGAACGCGAACATCCCGGCGGGCTTCGTCGATCTCGGCCCGCGCACCTTCAGTCTCAAGACTTCGGGCAGCTACTCGTCGCTCGACGAGGTGCGCGACACGGTCGTCGCCGCGGTCGATGGACGGATCGTGCGGGTGCGCGACATCGCGCGCGTGAGCTGGGAGACGCAGCCCTACAGCTACATCGGCCGCTTCAACGGCAAGCGGGCCGTGTTCGTCACGGCGAATCAGAAGGAGGGCTACAACATCCTGCGGGTGCGCGAGGCGCTCGCGAAGACCCTCGACAGCTTCGAGAGAACGCTGCCGAAGCGCATCAGACTCGAGCGCGGTTTCGATCAGGCGCGCAACGTCGAGGCCCGGCTCGCGCGGCTCTACACGGACTTCTGCATCGCGATCTCGCTCGTGCTCCTCACGCTCCTGCCGCTCGGCTGGCGCGCGGCGGGGATCGTGATGGTGTCCATTCCGCTGTCGCTCTGCTTCGGCATCGCGGTCCTGTACTTCCTCGGCTACTCGCTGAACCAGATCTCGATCGCGGGCTGTGTGGTCGCGCTGGGTCTCCTGGTGGACGACTCCATCGTGGTCGTCGAGAACATCGCGCGCCATCTGCGCGAAGGGAAATCACGCGTCGCGGCGGCCATCGATGGCACGCGGCAGATCTTCGTCGCCATCCTCGGCTGCACCGCGACGCTGATCTTCGCCTTCGTGCCGCTCATGGCGCTGCCGGGCAATCCCGGCAAGTTCATCCGCGTGCTGCCCACGACCGTCATCGCCACCATCGTGGGTTCGCTCCTCATCGCGCTCTTCATCATTCCGTTCCTGGCCAGCCGGCTGCTGAAGGAGAACGAGGACCCGCACGGCAACCGCCTGCTGCAGCGGGTGATGGATGCGATCCATCGCTACTACCGCCCCGCGCTGCACTACTGCCTGCAGCGGCCGAAGGCCACCGCGCTGGTCGCCATCGGCGGCTCTCTCGCCGTCTCGGCGGTGCTGATTCCGATCATCGGGACGAGTCTCTTCCCGAAGGCGGACACGCCGCAGTTCCTGATCTCGATCGAGACGCCGAACGGAACGAGTCTCGAGCGCACCGACGAGGTGTTGCGCTTCGTCGAGGCGCAGCTCGCCGCCAATCCGGAGGTGAAGAGCTGGTTCGCGAACCTCGGGCACGGCAACCCGCAGGTCTACTACAACCACATCACCCGCCGTGACGCCGCGCATTACGCCGAGGTGTTCGTGCAGCTCCACGAGTACGACACGCGCCGGACGCCGCTCATGCTCGACGAGCTGCGGGCGAAGCTCGACCGCTATCCGGGCGCGCGCATCCAGGTGAAGGAGTTCGTCAACGGCATTCCGATCAGCGCCCCGATCTCGGTGCGCGTGGTCGGCCCGGATCTCGAAACGATCGAGGAGCTCGCCGCGCGCGTCGAGCGGCTGCTCGAGACCACGCCCGGCACGCGCGACGTGCAGAATCCGCTCAAGGTCTCGCGCACGAACCTGCGTCTCGCCGTCGACACGCAGAAGGCGAGCCTGCTCGGCGTGCCGACCGTTGAGTTCGATCGCGCGGTGCGCCTGTCGGTGTCGGGACTGCCCGTCGGCACGTTCAAGGATGCGGACGGCGAGCAGTACGACATCGTCGTGCGCACGCCGATCGGCACCCGGGCCGATCTCGGCGCCCTGAATCAGGTCCGCGTGCCGTCGCTCTCGGGCGCGGCGCTTCCCATCTCGCAGCTCGCGACGCTGGAGTTCGAGAAGGCGCCGACGGTGATCCAGCGCTGGCAGCGCCAGCGTGCGGCGACGATCGACGCCGACGTGCAGCGCGGCTTCAACACCGCGAAGGTGACGGCGGACGTCGTGCGCCGCCTCGACGCGATGGACTGGCCGCCGGGGTACGGCTACTCGCTCGGCGGCGAAGCGGAATCGAGTGCGGAGTCCTTCAGCGGCATCGGCACGGCGATCATCGTCGCGCTGTTCGGGATCTTCGCGATCCTCGTGCTCGAGTTCGGCAGCTTCAAGTCGACGCTGATCGTGCTCACCGTGGTACCGCTCGGCGTGCTCGGCGGTCTGGTGATGCTGCTCCTCACCGGCAACACCATCTCGTTCACCGCCAGCATCGGGTTCATCGCCCTCATCGGCATCGAGATCAAGAACTCGATCCTGCTGGTCGACTTCACGAACCAGCTCCGCGAGCAGGGCGTTCCGCTCGACGAGGCGATCGAGCGCGCCGGCGAGATCCGCTTCCTGCCGATCCTGCTCACCTCGGCCACCGCGATCGGCGGACTCCTGCCGCTCGCCGTGCAGAACATCGGTCTCTATTCACCCATGGCGTGGGTCATCATCGGCGGGCTCATCACCTCGACGCTGCTCGCGCGGCTGGTGACCCCGGTGATGTACCGGCTCATTCCGCCCGAGATTCACCCTGTCGCTGCTCACGCCGGAGGCGCCGTCCGGCCGGCGCAGCAACCGGCGTGACGCGCGTCACGGGCGCGGCGGAAGAGCGTCGCAGTCTGCGGTGCAGGCGCGCCGCATGCCCTGACGCGGCCTGCGCGGTTGCAGGCGTCGCACGTTTCGGAAAGGGGCATTTCGCTCCCGCGCGCCGCGCGTGTACCCTCGAAGCATGTCCGTGACCAATCCGAGGGGATCGGCCCAGCGCCTCGACGAGCTGCGGTGCCGGCATTCGTTCGGGCAGGAAGTCGTGCGCCCCGGCGAGCGCCGGACCCTGTGGGTTGCGGTGCTCACGGCCGTGACCATGCTGGTGGAGATCGCGGCCGGGCTCCTGTTCGGCTCCATCGCGCTGCTCGCCGACGGCCTGCACATGGCCTCACACACGGCCGCGCTCGGTATCGCGGTCGGCGCGTACATCGTCGCGCGGCGGCTCGCGAGCGACCGGCGATTCAGCTTCGGCACGGGCAAGGTCAATGCGCTCGCCGGATTCACGAGCGCCCTGATGCTCGCCGGCTTCGCCGCGCTCATGGCCTGGGAAAGCCTGCTGCGCTTCATTCAGCCGGTCGAGATCGCCTACCAGCAGGCGCTTGGCGTCGCGACGCTCGGGCTCGTCGTCAACGCGATCAGCGCGCTGATTCTCGCCTCCGGCGGGCACGATCACGGACACGCGCATCACGGTGGTCACGGCCACGCACACTCACATCACGGTGCTCACGCGCACGACCACGATCCCGCGCACGAGACGCGGGAATCGACGCACCGGAAACTGCTGCGCGGCGACGGTCACCGGCACGGCGATCACAATCTGCGGGCCGCGTATCTGCACGTGCTCGCCGATGCGCTGACGTCGGTGCTCGCGATCGTCGCGCTGCTCGGCGCGTGGCTCTACGGCTGGGTGTGGCTCGACCCCGTGATGGGAATCGTCGGCGCGCTGCTGGTGGGGATCTGGTCGTGGAATCTCGTTCGCGAAACCGCGCGTGTCCTGCTCGATCGGGAAGCGCCCGATGCCGTGCGCGATGCGGTAGTCCGCGCCGTCGAGGACGACTCGACGAACGTCGCGGATCTCCACATGTGGTCGATCGGACCGGGGATCTACACGCTGATCCTGGCCGTGCGCACGCCGCGGCCGCGGCCGCCCGAGGATTACAAGGCGCGCCTCCCCGCCGATCTCGGGATCGTCCATCCCATCATCGAGGTCCGGCAGGCCGGGAACCCGGCCGCCGCGCAGAGCTGAGCCCCGCCAGGGAGCAGGCCTACTGCCCAGCCCCCTGCTGAAGCGCTGCCAGCCGCACCGTCGACCCTGCTGCCTCGGGCTCCTCGATGCCGATGATGCCTGCGGCCCAGTGGATGACCGGCCGCACACGCGGCGAGGCGAGCTCGAGCGCCTCTTCGATGTCGACCCAGCGCCACTCGTGGTGCTCCGGCTGCCCGAGCTCGGGCCGCACGGGAAGCGTCACGTCGGCAGTGGACGTCTCGGCGAGGTAATAGCGGGCGATCTTGTTGCGGCTGTAGGGCGCCGTCTCGTAACAGACTTCGCCCCAGGTGAATCGCAGGTCCTCGATGAGGGTCTCTTCGACCACTTCTCGGCGGGCGGCAACGAGCGGGTCCTCGCCCGGCTCCACCAGACCCTTGGGGAAATCCCAGTTCCGGTAGGCACGCAGCAGCAGGAACCGCCACCCCTCAGGCGTACGCCGCACCACCACGACGCCCGCAGAGAGGCGTGGAGTGCGTAGCGCCTTCATTTGTCCGCCCCGTCGCCTTGGGCGACGGATCCCCGTTCCGCGCCCTGCCCGCTACATGGGCAGGGCCCGATACTGTCGCTGGACGGCATGTCCTTCTCGGTTGTGCAGGTGCTCGAAGGGCACCCGGATCAGCCTCCGGACGGCGTGAACGGCACGCCGGCCCGGGGGTTCCCGGTTCAAGGATAGCAGGGGTTGGCGGAGGATGCCGCCTGGGGGGCCGACCGGCCTGCCAGGCTCTAGACACAGTCTACGCCGCGGCGGTTACGTTCTGGCGAACGGCCGCCGCGGCGCGACTGCGGAGGGGGGACCTGTCAGGCAGCCGCCGCCTGTGCCCGGGCGGCGCTCGCCTCGTACTCGAGCACGCCGGCCACGGCGTGGATCACCGCCGCGATGCGCACGGCGCTCTGGATGGCCTCGCGCGTCACCTCGTGCTGGCGCAGCACGCGCTCGTGCGAGGAGACGCACAGACCGCAGCCGTTGATCGCGGACACCGCGAGCGACAGCAGCTCGAAAGTCGTCTTGTCGATGCCCGGATTGCCGATCACGTTCATGCGCAGGCGCGCGGGCATCTGCTTGTACTCCGGATCCTCCACGAGGTGGAGGAAGCGGTAGTAGATGTTGTTCATGCCCATGATCGCCGCCGCGGCGCGCGCGGCGTTGACATGGCTCGCATCGAGGTGGGCGCTCGCGATCGCCTCGATGTCGCGCGCGAGCGCCGTGTTCCGCGCAGCGATCGCCGACGCGAGCGCGACGGCCCAGATCTGCTGCTCGGTGAGGCCCGGCGCACCGCTCGGCGAGAGCACCGTACCCAGGTTGAGTTTCAGGTCGCGCGCGTAGTCGGGCAGCGCGTCGCGAATGGTGTCGAGAGTCGTCATCGTCGATGCTCCTCGTTGCGGGAAGTGCCCGCGGGCATCGCGCCCGCGGGCCTTCGCGTAGTACGCCAGTCGGTCAGTCTCGGGGACTCACCCTGATCAGGCGACCTTCAGCGTCTCCTGACCCTTCTCCCAGCCGCACGGGCACAGCTCGTCCGTCTGGAGCGCGTCGAGAACGCGCAGCACCTCTTCGGGGTTGCGGCCGACGTTGAGGTCGGTGACGTAGACGAAACGGATGATGCCGTTCGGGTCCACGATGTACGCCGCACGCTGCGCGACGCCTTCCGCCGGATCGAGGATGCCGAGGGCCGTCGAGAGCTCCCGCCTGATGTCAGAGAGCATCGGGAACGGCAGGTCCTTCAGGTCCTCGTGGTTGCGCCGCCAGGCAAGGTGCACGTACTCGCTGTCGATGCTCACACCGAGGATCTGTGCGTCGCGATCCTTGAACTCGCGGTCGAGCTTGCCGAAGCCGGCGATCTCCGTCGGGCACACGAAGGTGAAGTCCTTCGGCCAGAAGAAGACGACGAGCCACTTGCCCGGGAAGCTGTTCCGGTCGAACGTCTGGAACGCGTTCTTCATGTCCGTCGAGACGACGCCGGTCAGCTTGAACTCCGGAAACTTCTGTCCAACACCCAGCATTTTCGTGATTCCTCCTAAAGGGTTCGTATCGGTTCCTCGCGGGTCGGAGCGCATGATGCGTCCCGCCGCTTAATTGGTCCAATCGATTGACCTTATAATTTCGATAGACATGCTCTATCGAATGGGGCCGCCGATGCCGGATCTCAAGCTCAAGGACCTTCGCTACCTCGTGGCCGTCGCGGACACGCGCCATTTCGGCCGCGCCGCCGAGCGCTGCTTCGTGAGCCAGCCGACCCTCTCCACCCAGATCAGGAAGCTCGAGGAGTACCTCGGCGTGCAGCTCATCGAGCGCCGGCCGAGGCGCATCGCGCTCACCGGTGCCGGGGAGCAGATCGTCGCGCAGGCCCGGCGCATCCTGGAGGCGAGCGACGAGGTGGTTGCGATCGCCCGTGCACACCGCGACCCCCTGGCGGGCACGCTGCGCATGGCGCTCCTGCCGACGATCGGACCGTATCTGCTCCCGCACATCGCGCCGCGGATCCGCAAGGCACTGCCACGGCTCGAGCTGCTGCTGTACGAACACCGGACGGCCCCGATGCTCGAGCGGCTGCATTCGGGCGAGCTCGACCTCGGCATTCTCGCCCTGCCCGTCGACCTCGACGGCCTCGAAGCGCGCGAGCTGTTCGAGGAGCCCTTCATGGTCGCCATGCCGGATCAGCACCCGCTCGCGAAGCGCTCCACCATCCACGTGAAGGACCTCCGGAACGAGACGCTGCTGCTGCTCGAGGACGGGCACTGCCTGCGCGATCAGGCGCTCGAGGTCTGCAGCCGCGTCTCGATGCAGGAGAAGCAGGACTTCCGCGCCACGAGCCTCGAGACCTTGAGGCAGATGGTCGCCACGGGAGCCGGCGTGACGCTCCTGCCGGAGCTCGCGAGCCGCGGTCCCTACGCTGCCACGAAAGGGGTCGTCGTACGGCCATTCGCCAGGCCCGTGCCGTCGCGGCGGATCGGGGCGGTGTGGCGCAGGACCAGCGCGCGTCTGCCGGCGATCGAGGCCGTGTGCAAGCTCATCGCGGAGCAGTTCCGCTAGCGACGGTTCCGGCGGCGCCCGCGGCCACCTAAGATGGGACGCGGCCGACCCGCTCACGAGGTGCGCTCATGAACACACTTTCCGGCAAGACGCTGTTCATCACCGGTGCGAGCCGCGGGATCGGCAGAGCCATCGCGCTGCGCGCCGCGCGCGACGGCGCGAACGTCGCCATTGCCGCCAAGACGGCGGAGCCGCATCCGAAGCTTCCCGGGACCATCCACACGACGGCAGCCGAAGTCGAAGCGGCCGGCGGAAAGGCTCTCCCGCTCGCCGTCGACATCCGTTTCGAGGATCAGGTCGAACGCGCCGTCGCGCAGGCCGTGGAGCGCTTCGGCGGCATCGACATCCTGGTGAACAACGCGAGCGCGATCAGCCTCACCGGCACGCTCGCCACGCCGATGAAGCGCTTCGACCTCATGATGAGCATCAATCTGCGCGGCACCTTCCTGTGCTCTCAGGCGTGCATTCCGCACCTCAGGAAGTCCGCGAACCCGCACATTCTGACGCTCTCGCCGCCGCTCACTCTCGAGCCGAAGTGGTTCGCGCCGCACGTCGCGTACACCATTTCGAAGTACGGCATGAGCATGTGCGTTCTCGGGATGGCCGAGGAGCTGCGCAGGGACGGTATCGCAGTGAACGCACTGTGGCCGCGCACGATCATCGCCACCGCGGCGCTCGGCGTGATCCCGGGCGTGAATCTCGACGCCGCGCGACACCCCGAGATCGTCGCCGATGCCGCGTATCACATCCTCACGCGCGACAGCCGCACGACGACCGGCCGCTTCTTCATCGACGAGGACGTGCTCAGAGAAGCGGGCGTGACCGATTTCGATCGCTACGCAGTGAAGCCCGGCGTCCCGCTGCAGACCGATCTGTTCGTACCTGCTCCCTAGGACGCCGGCTGCGGCGTTTGAGATCTGCGCGCGAGCGCGATCGCCACGAGCACGACGGCACCGCCGACGATCTGCACGCCGGCGAGCTGCTCGCCGAGCAGCAGCCAGGCGTACACGGCCGCGGCAACGGGCTGCAGATAGAGTCCCACCGAACCCAGCGTCGCCGGCAGGTGTGCGAGCGCGTAGGCGATGAGACTCTGACCGAGGAACTGCGCGACGAGCGCGAGCCCCGCGAGCACCGCCCACCCGGTGAGCGTATCCGGCAGGAACCGCTGAGTGAGCGCGAGCGGCAGAAGCAGAATGGTGAAGACGAGCGTCGTGCGGAACATCAGCAATCCCGTGCCGAAGACGCTGCGCAGACGGGCAACGACGAGGATGTACCCGGCGTAGAAACCCGCGGTCGCGATCCCGAGCACGTCGCCGAGCAGCGCGCCGCGCGCCTGCCCGAGCTTCGGGCTGACGATGAGAAAGACGCCCGCGAGTGCCATCGCGAGTGCGGCGAGGAACGCTGGACGCGGCCGCTCGCGCCACAGGATCCAGGCGAACAGCGTCACGAAGAGCGGCGCCAGGTTCGCCTCGAGCGTGGAAGCCGCGATCGACGTGAGCAGCAATGACCAGTGCCAGAGCGCGAGATCCCCGGCGAAGAAGAAGCCGGCCCAGAAGAATCCCGCGCTCCATTCGCGCGACGAGCGTTCCTCACGAGCGACTCCTTCACGAGCGGCGCCGCGCCTCTCCGCCCAGGCCCACGCAGCGAGGAACGGCAGCGCGAGCGCACCGCGCCAGAACGCCGTCGCGGTCGGTCCGGTTTCCGAGAGCCGCACGAAGATACCGGAGCTGCCGATGGCGAGAGCGCCGGCAAGCAACGCGAGCAGAGCGAGTGATTCGCGGCGGGATACGGGAATCGAGACCACGCGGCATTATGAGCGCGGGAAGAGGACGACGGGCAGAGGCACCGATGACACTCTGGCATAATTCCATCGGACTCACACGCGGTGCAGGGACGTGAAGAAACTCCTGTCGACAGTCGTTCTCTTCGTCGTGGCATGCGCAGCCGTATCGCTGCTGCGGGCGCAACCGGTGCTCGCCGCTGAAGAGACGAAACCCGTCGTCGAGAACGCCTGGTTGCGCAGCCCTCCACCGGGCGGTGAAGTCACCGCGGCCTACTTCACCGTACGCAATCCGGGATCCACGGCGCTCGTCGTGCGCGGCGTGGAATCGCCCGTCGCCATGCACGCCATGCTGCACGAGACGACGGTCGTCGACGGCCAGTCGCGCATGCGCGAGCGCGAGAGGCTCGAGATCCCGCCCAACGGTACGCTGACGCTCGAACCGGGCGGGCTGCACGTGATGCTGCACGGCCTGCGGCGTCCGCTCGTGGTCGGCGAGCGCGTGCCGCTCGTGCTGCTCCTCGAAGACGGCGGCCGGATCGAGATCACCGCGGAAGTGCGGCCGCTCGGCGCACGGTGAGCCCGTGGTGGTGAGTCGGCCCGAAGCCGCGCCGGTTCACGTCACACCCTACGACCGTCTCGCGCTCACCGACGCCGAGGTCGAGCATTTCCTCGTCACGGGCGAGCACCAGCGCGAGCTCGCGGACTTCTTCGGCGAGGAAGAGTACCGGGAACTCACGCAGCTCGCGCGGCGCGCGCACAGCGTGCCGCTGCGGCGCGCCGCACCTCGGGTGTTCATCCTGCCGGGCATCATGGGCTCGCAGCTCGGCATGGCGCGCCGCCGGCCGCTGCCGCGCGACGTGCTCTGGCTCGATCCGCTCGACATCGCTTTCGGACGCCTGAAGCTCCTGCGTCTCCCCGGCCGCGCGCGGATCATCGCGCTCGGCGTCATTCTCTACACGTATCTGCGGCTCAAGCTCCGGCTCCGCGAAGCGGGCTTCGCTCCGGAGTTCTACACGTACGACTGGCGGCTCGACGTGGAGACGCTCGGCCGCGCGTTCGCCGCGCGGCTGCGCGCCGAGACCGGCCCGACGATGATCGTCGCGCACAGCATGGGCGGCCTCGTAAGCCGCGCGGCGCTCACGCACCGTGGGCTCGACTCCGTGCAGCGGCTCGTGCTGCTCGGCACGCCCAACTTCGGCTCCTTCGCACCCGTGCAGGCGCTGCGCGGGACATACGCCGTCGTACGCAAGATCGCGCGTCTCGATCTGCGGCACTCCGCGGAGGAGCTCGCGCAGCAGGTGTTCAGCACGTTCCCGAGCCTCTATCAGATGCTGCCCGCGCCGGGCCGCAGCGGCGCCGTCGATCTCTTCGACGCGCGCGCGTGGCCTCGCACGGGTCCGCGCCCGCGCGCGGAGCTCCTCGAGCAGGCGCGTTCGCTCGAGCGCCTGCTCGCTCCGGCGGACGAGCGCTTCGCGGCGATCGTCGGTGTCGACCAGGAAACGGTAACGGGCATCGAGCGCGACGGCGACGACTTCGTGTACACGATCACGCGGCAGGGTGACGGGACAGTGCCGATGACCTGTGCCGTGCTGCCCGGCGCGAGCACTCACTTCACGTCGGTGGCGCACAGCGATCTGCCGCGCGACGCGCTCGTCGCCTCCGCCGTGATCGACCTTCTGCGCGACGGCACGACACGGCGCCTGCCCGCGGAGTGGACGCGCGGCGGAATCGCACGGACGCAGATCAGCGATCGCGAGCTGCGCCGGACGCACAACGGCAAGGTCGACTTCGCCGCGCTGTCGCCCGACGAGCGGCGTGAGTTCCTGCAGAACCTCAACGAGCCGCCGCAGTTCGAGCTGCACGTGCCGGAGCCGCGCCGGGCCGCGCGTCGCGCTCACACGATCGGTGTACGGCGCGGCAGGTCGCGGCGAGCGCCAGGTACCGCTGCATCGCGCACACGACGGGCCCGCGCGCAGCTCGAGATCCGCGTCGAAGCGGGCGACATCGTCGAGGCACGCGCGCAGGCGCTCGCCGTCGCCGTGTTCCAGAACGTGCGGCCGGCGGGCGCACTGACTGCGATCGATGCCCGGCTCGAAGGACTGGTCGAGGAGTTCGTCGCGCGGCGCATGCTGCCGGCGGAGCCCGGCGCCATCGTGCCCGTGCCCACGCGCGGCCGGCTGCGCCACGCCGAGCAGGTGCTGCTCGTCGGAATCGGGCGCTTCGACCGGCTGGATGCCGCGGCAATCGAATTCGCCGCCGAGAACGTCGTGCGACTGTGCGTGCGCGCGGGCATCCGCAGCTTTGCAACGGTCCTCTGGGGCGCGGGAGCGGGCTTTCCCGCCGAGCAGTCGTGCGAATCGCAGCTTCGCGGCTACCTGCGCGGGCTCGTCGCCGCCGATTCGAACGGCGAGATCACGCACATCGGCTTCAGGGTTCGCAACGCTTCGCTCCAGAGGCACATCGCTGCCGTCTGCAGAAAGGTCATCGAGTCGGAGCAGCTCGCCGGACGGCGCGTCGTCGTGCAAGCGCCCGAGGCACGACCGCACGCGCGGCGGCGCCGCGTGCGTTCCGCCGTGCCGACGACCGCATATCTCTTCGTCAACGAGCAGCCGGGGCAGGGCAGCGCGCGCGAGCTGCGCGCGGCACTGCTCACGGCAGGTGCGCCTGCGGCCGTCATCGCCGAAACGCACGGCATCTCGTGGTCGAAGCTCGACGCTCACTTCCGCGAGCTCGAGTCGCCGAACCTCACTCTGGCGAAGCTCGGCAGCTTCGGCGAGCGGCTGGGAGAGCTGACGCTGCACGAGACGGTGCGCGAGGCGCTCTACGCGATGCGCGAGCGGCCGCTCGTCGTGGTCCACGACGCCGCATCGAGCCGCATTCCGTGGGAAACGCTCTGCATCCGCGGATGGTTTCCCGCTGCCGAAGCGGGACTCAGCCGCCGCTACGCGGCCGAGCAGCTCTCTCTCGCGAAATTCAGCGAAGCGCGCCGACGAGGACCGGAGCTTTCGGTGCTCGTCGTCGCCGACCCCACCGGGGATCTCCCTGGCGCGGCGCTCGAGGGCGAGCGGCTCCTCGAGCTCCTCAGGCCCCTGGCCGATGCGCGCGTCACGCTCGTGCAGGGCCGCGCCGCTACGCGCGCACGGCTTCTCGCAGAATTCCAGTCCGGCGAATACGACCTTCTGCACTTTGCGGGACACGCCTTCTTCGACGCCTCCGCACCCGAGCGCAGCGGTGTCCGTTGCAGCGATGCCGTGCTGAGCGGCGCCGATCTCGCCGGGCTCGCGCGACTTCCGGCGCTCGTCGTCTTCAATGCATGCGAGTCCGGCCGCCTGCGCCGCGGGGCGGCGACGGTGCGCGTTCGCGCGGGGATCGCACGGCGTCTGCGCGAGAGCCACGGGCTCGCTGAAGTGTTCCTGCGCGGCGGCGTGGCGAACTACATCGGCACCTACTGGCCCGTGGGTGACTCCGCGGCGCTCGCCTTTGCGGAAAGCTTCTATCCTGCCCTGCTGCGCAACGCGAGCATCGGTGCGGCAGTCGTGGAAGCGCGCAGCGCCATCCGGGCGAAGCGCTCACCCGACTGGGCGGACTACGTTCACTACGGTGATCCCGAGTTCCGGCTCAAGGAAGGGCATCTGTGACTTGCAGGCGACAGTAGCTGCGAACCGCCGGCGATTCGGGCAGCATGTCGCACCGGGCCGGAGCCGGCGCAATACTCGAGCTCACACCCGAACGATCGATCGTCGGTCTCTCGACCGCCGCGGGTATCTGGCTGACCGCCTTGCCCGCGTCGCGGCCGCGGTCGGCCGCCTCGGCCTCGCGCTGATCGGCACGGCTTTCGCATGGTTCGCGCTCACCGCACTCGGCCGGCTCGAGCACAGGATCTCGCCGGCCGATTCCGAGGGCGGCGAATACTGAAGAACAATCGGAATCGAACGTACCGTGGAATCTGCATTGAGTCGCATCAGGGACGAGCTTCTCGGCGCGCGGGGCTTCGCCTACCTGTTCGCGATCGCCGTGACGGTCGCGGCGCTCATCGCGCGCACGCTGCTCTCACCGTGGCTCGGTGAGCGCGCCCCCATCATCCTGCTCGTGGGACCGGTGATGGCTGCCGGCTGGTACGGCGGCTTCGGACCGGGAATGTTCGCCACGGCAATCGGCGCAGTTGCAGCCGTCTTCCTGTTCCGGGTGCCGGGCGGACCCATTCTCATCGATCAGCCGCACGGCTGGGCACGACTGCTCAGCTTCGTCGGCGTCGGTCTCCTGACGTCCCTGATGTGCGGATCGCTGCATCGTTCGCGCCAGCGGATGCGCGACAGCGAGGAGCGGTTGCGATTCGCGCTGGCGGCGGCGCGTCTCTATGCCTTCGACTGGGACTACCGGACGGGCCACGTGCGCAGAACCGAGAACGCCGACGCGCTCTTCGGCCTCAATGTGCACGGAACCTCGGACGAGTTTCTCGACGCGATGGATCCCGACGATCGCATCGCGTTCACGCGGGCGATCGAAGCCGCGACGCCGCGCGACCCGTACTATCAGGCGGACTACCGCATCACGCACAGGCCGTCCGGCGAGCGGCTGTTCATGAGTGAACGCGGCAAGGTGGAGTTCGACCCCGAGGGCCGGCCGCTGCGCATCGTGGGCGTGGTCACCGACGTCACCGACCTCAAGCGTGCCGAGGAAGCGCTTCTCGATGCCGACCGGCGCAAGGACGAGTTCATCGCGATGCTGGCGCACGAGCTGCGCAATCCGCTGGCGCCGATCACCAATGCCGTCCAGATCCTGCGTCAGCCCGAGCACGCCGCAGGCGCGCACGTGCGGGCCCGCGAGATCATCGAGCGGCAGGTGCGGCACCTGACCCGGCTGCTCGACGACCTGCTCGACGTCTCACGTATCACGCGCGGCAAGCTCATGCTCAAGAAGACGCGTGTCGAGCTGCAGTCGGTCGTGGCGACCGCCGTCGAATCGAGCCGGCCGCTCGTCGATGAGCACGGGCACGAGCTCGTGGTGCGGCTGCCCGAGCAACCCGTGATCCTCGATGCCGATCCGACGCGGCTCGCGCAGATCTTCCTCAACCTGCTCAACAACGCGGCGCGCTATACGGACCGGGGCGGAAAGATCACGCTCGAGGCCGAGTGCGAGGGCGAAGAGGTCGTGGTCCGCGTGAAGGACACCGGCGTCGGCATTCCGCCCGAGATGCTTCCCCGGATCTTCGACATGTTCACACAGGTGGGACGCTCGCTCGAGCGCGCACACGGCGGGCTCGGCATCGGTCTCACCCTCGTGCGCCGGCTCGTGGACCTGCACGGCGGACGCATCGAGGCACGCAGCGAGGGAGCCGGAAAGGGCAGCGAGTTCATCACACGCCTGCCGCTCGCCATCGGTGCCGCGGCCGAGCCATCGGGCACGTCCGCGGAAACCGCACCGCGGCCGCAACAGACGCGAACGAGACGCCGCGTGCTCGTGGTCGACGACAACCGCGAGTCGGCGGAATCGCTCGCGATGCTGCTCCAGATGGGCGGCCACGACGTGCGCACGGCGTACGACGGCATCCAGGGCATCGAGCTCGCCTCCGCCTGGTGGCCCGACGTCATTCTCATGGACATCGGCATGCCGCGGATGAACGGCTACGAGGCGGCTCAGCGCATCCGCGCGGAGCCGTGGGGACGCAAGGTCCGGCTCATCGCGCTCACCGGGTGGGGACAGGCCGAGGACCGGCGCCGCTCCGCCGCCGCGGGCTTCGATGCGCATCTCACCAAGCCCATCGAGTACGAGTCGCTGCGGACCTGGCTCGAACGTCCCGCGTGAGCGGGGCAGCTTCAGAGCGAGGCGAAAGTCTTCGCGATGCGCTCGCGCTGACGGGAATCGGGCAGCCGTCCCCTTCCGGCGCCGAGGTTGTCGCGCAGGTGGCGCACGTTCCCTGTCGCGGGAATGACGCACGTGACGGCGGGATGCGAGACGACGAACTTGAGAATGAGCTGAGCCCAGCTCTCGCACTCGATCTCGGCAGCCCACTTCGGAAGCTCCCTGCCGCGCACGCGCGTGAAGAGCGCGCCGTCCTCGAACGCACGGTTGACGATCACGGCGACGCCTCGCTCCTGCGCGAGCGGCAGCAGGCGCCGCTCCGCGTTGCGCGTCACCGGCGAGTAGTTGAGCTGCACGAAGTCGAGCGGCTCTCGCTCGATGACGCGTGCGAGCTCGGCGTGCGCGGAAACGGTGTAGTGCGTGACGCCGATGTAGCGCACCCGGCCTTCCTCTTTCCAGCGCCGCAGCGTCGCGAGATGGGTGTCGAGATCGACAAGGTTGTGCACCTGGATGAGATCGAGCCGGGGGTGCTTGAGGAGCCGCGCGGACTGCTCCATCTGCTCGATGCCCTCGCGCTCGCCCCGTGTCCATACCTTGGTCGCGAGGAACACCTTCTCGTGCATCGCGGGCGTGAGCAGATCGCCGAGCACGCGCTCGGCGGTGGAATACATGGGCGAGGTGTCGATGAGCCGCCCGCCATCTTCGAAGAAGGCCTCGAGGACCTCCTTGAGCGGTGCCCGCTCCGCCTCGGACTCGCCGACTTCGAAAGGCCCCGACGTACCCAGCCCGATGACCGGCAGCTCCTCGCCGGTCGAAGGGATCCTGCGAGTGATCAATGGCCGCTCCTTCGCCTGCCGCCCGGCCGCGCCTGCGCCACCGGCGGCGAGCGCCAGACCGAGCCCTCCGATGAGTACTTCGCGTCTGCGCATGCTCGTCGCGTCGAGAAGCGGGGAATGTTCCATGGCCCGCGCCTCTCGAGCAGTCTAGCAGCCGCTGGAATCTCTTCCGACCGGCAGGAGCCGAGCGCGGCTCAGGTGCCTGAGGTGAGCTCACGGAACCGCGTCTCCACGTCCAATGCGGCGTGGCGCAGAAGGCCCTGGTCCGAGGCGATGACGAAGCAGGAGACGCCGAGCCTGCGCAGCCAGCGCAGCTCGGCCGTATCGAGCCGACCCGCGTGTGCGCAGAGAGGCTTGCGGTGCGCACGGGCCGCCGACGCGATCCGCTCGACGGCGGCACGCACCGGCGGCGCGTCCACGGAATCGGCCTGCAGCGCGACGGTGAGATCGCCGCGGCCGATGAAGAACGCGTCAATGCCATCCACTGCAGCGATCTCGTCCACGCGGTCGAGGGCCTCGGGATCCTCGATCATCGCGATGACGGCCGTGGCCGAGTCCGAGGCATCGACGTGCTCCCATACGCCTGCGCGGCCGTAGCCGCCTGCGCGCGGGGAGTTCGAGAAGCCTCTGCGGCCGCCGCGATAACGTGCGGCGGCGACGATGGCTCGCGCATCGTCCGCGCTCGCGACGTGCGGCACCACGATGCCCTGCGCTCCGTCGTCGAGTGCCGCGAGCAGGAGCTCGGGCGCATGTGACGGTACGCGCACGAGCGCGGCGGTACCCGCAGCGCGGGCCGCGAGCAGGATGAGATCCGTCGCGACACGATTGAACGGCGCATGCTCCTGGTCGATCACGACGAAGTCGAAACCGAGCGAGCCGATGATCTCGGTCGTGTGCACCGTGGGCGTCTTGATGAACGTACCGAGGAGCGGCTCACCCGCGGCGAGCCGTCGTCTGAAGGAGATGGGTTCGGGTCGCATGCTCAGAAGCGCACGTGCTCCGCGCCCTTGAGGGCGAGTCGCTCGCGCACTTGCGCAGGCGTCGCGATCTCGAGCGAGAGCTCGGAGAGGATCCGGACGATCTTGCGCACCTGGTCCGCGTTCGATGCCGCGAGCCTGCCCGGGCCGATGTAGAGACTGTCCTCGAGCCCGACGCGCACGTTACCGCCGAGCAGCGCGGCGTGCGTGCACATCGCCATCTGGTGCCGGCCGGCCGCGAGCACGGACCACTCGAGATCGCCGCCGAACAGGCGCTGCGCCGTGCGCACCATGTGCAGGAGCTGATCGAGCTCCGCGCCGATGCCGCCCAGGATCCCCAGCACGAACTGCACGAAGAGCGGCGGCTCGTAGAGCCTCGCGTCGAGCATGTACGCGAGGTTGAAGAGATGGCCGACGTCGTAGCACTCGAACTCGAATCGCACGCGATGCCCGATCCCGAGCCGGCGCATCACTGTCTCGATGTCCTCGAACGTGTTGCGGAACACGTGACGGCGTGCGATCTCCAGGAAGCCGCGCTCCCAGTCGTGCTCGAGCCGCGGAAGCTTCGCGAGCGCCGTGAACCCGCCGAAGTTCATCGTGCCCATGTTGAGCGAGGTCATCTCGGGGCTCGCCTGCTCCGGCGCCGCGAGCCGCTCCTCGAGCGACATGCCCGGCCCGCCGCCCGTGGTGATGTTCACGATCGCGTCGGTGCGTGTGCGGATCCGCGGCAGGAACTGCATGAAGACTTCGGGATCCGCGGTCGGCCGTCCGTCGCGCGGATCGCGCGCGTGCAGGTGGAGGATCGCGGCGCCTGCCTCGGCCGCCGCGATCGACTCGCGCACGATGTCATCCGGCGTGATCGGCAGATGCGGCGACTGGCTCGGCGTATGGATCGAGCCGGTGATCGCGCAGGTGATGATGACGGGCTTGCTCATGCGCGTGCGTCACTCGAGGAGCAGTGGTGGTTCGCGCCCCGAGACCGGATTGCGGTAGTGGAAACCGACGGGCGCGATCTGCGGGAAAGGCGCGAACGTCACGCCGCGCAGGGGACGGTCCGGCGGAAACTCCTTCGCGAACGTCGGCTGCGGTGCGAAACGTCGGGCATCGTCCGGATTCACTTTCGCCCAGCCCGTCACATAGCCGGTGGTCCACACGTAATCGAGGTCCATGGCGCTGATCTTCCACACGCCGTTCTCGAGCACGACCTGGTTCTCGTAGATTCCCGAGATGTAGGAACCGGGGTTGTCCGTCGAGCTGTTGATCTGAAAGAGCCGCGCACGGATGCGCGCCGACTTCCCGTCCGGCGCCACCGTCACGACGGGCTGGGTTTTCTGGTGGATGGCGTAGGAGTTCGGGCGACGGCCGTCCAGCCCATAGCGACGGATCATCGAATCGCGTACGCGATCGCGGCCGACGTAAGTACCGATGTACGACAGCTCCTTCCAACCGTTCTCGGAGAAGAGATCTCCCGTCTCGTTCCAGAGGAACTCGTCGATGTAGTAGCCGTAGGCGTTCGCGACATTCTCGGTGCCGTCGCAGGCTTCCGCGACAGCAAGCAGACGCTCCGCTTCGTCGAGCGACGCACGCAGCTCCGCCACCGTACGCGGCGTCACAGTCGCCGTGACGGACTGCGCTCCCGAGGACACGGGGTGCGCGAAGTGGATCGGCGACGTGTATGGCTTTGGATAGATCGCGAACAGCTCCGTGGGACGCCTGTCGGGCGGGAAGTCCGGATGGACGCCCGCGGCCGGCTGCGCGTCGCGCGCCCAGCCCTTGTAGTAATCCGTGGTCATGCGCGGATACACGCGCATGGACTGGATCATCCAGCGCCCGTTGTGTTTGACATACGTGTTCTCGAACGTGGCGAGACCCCACTGCGCGTACTGCCCGTTCACGCCCAGCATGCGCAGCTCCGTGCCGCGTGCATGTGCCGTGCGTCCGTCGTCCGCCACGGTGACGACGGTCTGGAGCTGCAGGTGCTCGTTCACCTCGCCCTCGCGCAGTCCCGGCGGGCCTGCGCGCTCGAGCGCACGGCGGATGCTGCTGCGGCCGACGAACACGCCCTGCTGATCGATCTCCATCGTGCCGCTCGGGGCGAAGAGATCCGCGACGTCGTCCCACATCTTGCGGTCGACGTAGTAGCCGTAGGCGTGCTGAAGGTTCTGCACCGCCGCCGCATCGTTCATGCGGCGCGCCCGCTGCTCCAGCTCGCCGACGAGCGTGGCGAGCGATGCGAAATCCAGGTGCCGCGACGATTCGCCGGCGTTCGGAACCGACGGCGGAATCGGCGTGCCGGCCCGCGTCGGGTCGTAGTGGAACGGTATCGGCGTGGTCGGGCCCTCCGGCTCACGTACCACGTTTCGCCAGCCGGTTTCGTAGGGGCCTGCGTACTGCGGGAAATAGCGCTCCTCCTTGAGCTTCCATACGCCGCCTTCGTTGACGTACACGTTCTCGTAGATGCCGCCTGCCCAGGAAGCGCTTTCGCCGTACCGGCCCAGCATGCTCACGGAATGCCAGCGGCCGCGGACCGTGCGGCCGTCCGGATCAAACGTCACGACGGGTGAGAGGAAGAACTTCGTGCTGAGCTGTCCGTCCGCGATCCCATCGCGTCCGTCGCCGTAGCGGGTGCGGAGCTGCTCGGCGATGCCGTAGCGGCCGACGACCTGCGCATCGCCCTCGCGCGACACGCCGGCTTCGGCGAAGAGGCCTGCGACATCGTTCCACCGGCCCGCCGAGAAGTAGTGGCCGTAGGCGTGCTGAAGGCGCTTCACCGCGCGAATGCCCTCGGCCTGCTCCATGCGCACGGCGAGCCGCTGCGCGCGCTCCTGGAGCCTCGCGAGCTCCGCCGCATTCGCCTGGCGCGCCCGCGCGGAGACTGCCGCGCAGTCCGGAGCCCGACCGGACACCGCTTCTCTCACGACGCTGTCGTCTACGAGCTTCGCGAGCTCGGCGCGCGTGCGCGGCCTGCGGTTGCGTTCCTTCGCGACCCAGACTTCCTCGGCCTCGAGCACGTCGAGGAGATCCGGAACGAGCGTGCCCGGGAAGCCCTCGTGGTGCCACACGCGCGAGAGAAGCTGAGTGTCGTAGCCGGTGGACTTCGCGACGAGCGGCCACGCGATCTGCGGCTGCCCGTTGATGCGCTTCGAGGCCTCGATGAGCGAGCGGACGAACGCGACGATCGTGCAGCGCTTCTCGGGATCCGCGAGCGCCTCCGCGGTGGTGTTGAGATTGAAGAGCTCGCGATAGACCGAGCGGTCCTGGAACTCGATCGCATCGTCGCCGATGAGCTCTCGTGCGCGTTCGATCTCGGGCTCCCAGATCGTGACGGCATCCACTTCACCCTTCGCCAGCGCGGCCGGCATGCGGTCGAGCGGCACCATCGGAACGATGACCACGTCGCTCTCGTCGAGCCCGACCGTGGCGAGCATCCGGTGCAGGTAGTACGCGGACGAGGTACGCGGCACCGTCGCGATGCGCTTGCCGCGCAGATCCTCGAGCTTCCCGATGCCGGCGGAACGGCGCGCCACGATGCGATAGAACCCTTCCGCGACGGTGAAGATGATCCTGAGGTTCGGATGATCGACCGATTCGCGCAGCGCCTGAGTTTCGGCGTTCGTCGCGACGTCCGCCTCGCCGTGCACGAAGAGGTTCGGAATGCCGCCGTTGCGGACGGTCACGTCACCGCCATGAACGCGATCCGCGGCGAGGAGCACGGGAGCGAGCTCGAGCGTCGTCGTGTTGCCGTACACGCGCAGCGTCGAATCGATGCCGTTCGCCTGTGCTGCCGCAGCGATCAAAACAGCGATCACACCGGACAGGAAGCCCGATCCGCGCCGTGTCATCATGTCTGCTCCGTGCGCAAGACGGTGACGAATGCGATGATGCGCCCGACGTTACTACACGTTCCCGCAGCCGTGGAGAGCATTTCGATGATCATCTCCCCGCCGATCAACAACCACTTCCGTGTCGATCAAGTGCCGTGCTCCGGGAGTGACTCATGAGCGCGCCCGTGCTGCTCGTCACCGGTGGAAGCCGCGGTATCGGCGCGGCGGTCGCGCGTCTCGCGGCACAGCAGGGCTACGACGTCGCGCTCACCTACGTGCGCGACGGCGATGCCGCGGAACGCGTCGCGGGTGAAGTGCGCGCACACGGCCGGCGCGCGCTCACCATCCGTGCCGATGCAGGTCGGGAAGAGGATGTGACGCGCACGTTCGCGGAAGTCGACGCGTCGCTCGGTGCGCTCTCGGTTCTCGTCTACAACAGCGCGATCACGGGCAGGAACTCTCGTCTCGACGAGGCCGAAAGCGCGACCATCCGTCACGTGCTCGAGGTCAACGTGCTCGGCGCGATGCTGCATGCGCGCGAAGCCGTGCGCCGCATGTCCACGAAGCACGGCGGGCGCGGCGGCTCGATCGTCTTCCTCTCGTCGCGCGCGGCACTCTATGGCTCTCCCGGCGAGTACGTGTGGTATGCCGCCTCCAAGGGAGCGATCGACAGCCTGACGGCCGGTCTTGCGCGCGAGGTGGGACGCGAAGGCATCCGCGTCAACGCGGTCTCTCCGGGTCCCATCGACACGGACATGCAGGCGCCCGGACGGCTCGAGCGCGTGGTGCAGATCAATCCGATGGGCCGTGCCGGTACGCCGGAGGAGGCGGCGCAGGCGGTGCTGTTCCTCGCCTCCGCCGCCGCGTCCTACGTGAACGGCGCGAACATCAGCGTCTCCGGCGGCGTGTAGCCGGCAGGCGCTCGCGCGGCCGCGGCTCCCTCAGATCAGCGCCGCGTCCGTGTCGATGACGCTCGACGCGCCCTGCTCCACCACGCGCGCGAGCGCCAGCGCGTTCGGCAGCGTGTGCTGCGCGAAGAACTGCGCGGTGCGGAGCTTCGCGCGATGGAACTCCTGCTGCGCATCGCCTCCGGCAATGCCTTCCGCCGCACGCGCATACGCCTTCGCCATGAGCCACCCGCAGATCGCAGTGCCACACAGCTCGAGATAGGGCACGGCGACTGCATACGCACGCTCGGGACACTCGCCGAGCGCGGCGAGCTGCGCACGCGTCGCGGCTTCCAGCCGTTCCACCGCCTCGAGCGAAGCGTTCACGACCGCGCGGCCTTCCCCGTCGCCGACCGGAAGACTCTCGAGCTCGCGCCGCATCTCTTCGATGAGCGCGCCCATCGCCGCGCCGCGGTCGCGGCCGATCTTGCGGCCGACGAGATCGTTCGACTGGATGCCCGTGGTGCCTTCGTAGATCGTCGTGATGCGCACGTCGCGCAGGTGCTGCGCGGCGCCCGTCTCCTCGACGTAGCCCATGCCGCCGTGCACCTGTATGCCGAGCGAGGCGAGCCTCACGCCGTTCTCCGTGCAGAATCCCTTGACGATCGGAATGAGCAGCTCGCCGCGCGCCTGCGCGGCCGCGCGCGTGCGCTCGTCGGGATGATGTCGCGCGAGATCGAACTGATACGCGGCATACAACGCGAGCGCACGCATCGCTTCGGCGCCGGACTTCATCGTGAGCAGCATGCGCCTCACGTCGGGGTGCTGGACGATCGGCACCGGGCCTTCGCTCTTCGCCCCCGGGGGCCTTCCCTGCAGGCGGTTGCGCGCCCACTCCGCCGCGCGCTGGAACGCACGTTCCGCGAGAGCATATCCCTCGACGCCCACCGACAGCCGCGCCGCGTTCATCATGATGAACATGTACTCGAGGCCGCGGTTGGGCTCGCCGATCAGATAACCGATGGCGCCTTCGCGCTCGCCGTACGTCATCACGCACGTGGGGCTCGCGTGGATTCCGAGCTTGTGCTCGATGGACGTGCAGCGTACGTCGTTGCGTGCACCGAGCGAGCCGTCGTCGTTGACGAGCACCTTCGGCACGAGAAAGAGCGAGATGCCGCGCACGCCGGGCGGAGCGCCGTCTATGCGCGCGAGCACCATGTGGATGATGTTCTCGGTGTAGTCGTGATCGCCGTAGGTGATGAAGATCTTCTGACCGAAGAGACGGTAGTGCGAGCCATCCGGCACCGCGCGCATGCGCACCAGGGCGAGATCGGAGCCCGCCTGCGGCTCGGTGAGATTCATCGTGCCGGTCCACTCGCCGCTCACCATCTTCGGCAGGAAGAGCCGCTTCTGCTCCGGCGTGCCGCGCAGCTCGAGTGCTTCGACGGCCGCGGCGGTGAGCATGGGGCAGAGCTTGAAGGAGAGATTCGCCGAGGCCCACAGCTCCTGCACGGCCGTGCCGAGCACGATCGGCACGGGCTGACCGCCGTACTCCGGATCGGCACCGAGCTGGGGCCATCCACCCTCGACGAACTTCTCGTACGCGTCCTTGAATCCCGCCGGCATGACGACGCCATCGGGTGTCCAGCGGGCACCTTCACGGTCACCGGTCTGGTTCAGCGGATCGAGCACGTCCTCCGCGAAGCGCGCGGCTTCCTCGAGAACGGCAGTGGCGAGCTCGGATGAGTAATCCTCGAGGCCCGGCATTCCGCTCAACGCGGAGGTGTCGAGCAGGTCCTCGAGCACGAATCGGATATCGGAGAGAGGCGCACGGTACATCGGCGACCCTTCTTTGAGTCTTGAGTTGCGCCGAGTTTAACCCGCCGCCCCGCGGCACCCGCCGCGAAGCCTGCCGCAGCGGGCGCTACGCCAAGGCTCTCGGTGCCGATTGATCGCTGCCGCTCTGCACGGCGCCGGCAAGCGCCGGAATGAGGTTGGCAGCCAGAAAGTCGACGAAACACTGCACGCGCGAATCCGCCTGCAGCTCGGCAGGGAACACGGCGTAGAGCTCCGCCGCAGGCGGCAGCGTCCACTCGGTGAGCACCGCCTTCAGCCGGCCCGTGGCGAGTCCCTGACGACACAGGAACTCCGGCAGCAGCCCGATGCCGAGTCCTGCCGCCGTCGAGGCATGCAGCACTGCCGGATCGTCCACGGCCAGCTTCGGAGACAGCGGCACCTCGGCGCGCATCGACGCGCGGGAGAGCGTGAGACGGAACTCCGGATGCCGGCTCTCCGGCGTGAGCACGTGATGCTGCTGAAGATCCTCCGGCCGTGTCGGTGTCCCATGCTCCTGCAGATACGCCGGCGTCGCGCACAGCACGGCCGGTGGCGCGCCGAGCAGCCGATGGGCCACGCCGGTACCTTCCGGAGGAAGCTTCGTGCGGATGGCGACGTCCCACGGCTCGTCGGCTGTCGGCTCGTGGAGCATCACTTCGAGAGGAACGTGCGGAAAACGCTCGAGGAAGCGCGGCACGAGCGGCGTCAGCAGCACGCGTCCGTACGTGGCGTCCGCGACCACGCGCAGCGGACCACCGGACGGTGCATGCAGCCGTGCGATGAGCGCACGCGCGGCGTCGACGTCCTCGACGATGCGCTTCGCGTGGGGGTAGATCAGCCGGCCGGCTGCCGTGAGGGACACGCGGCGGGTCGTGCGTTCCAGCACCCGCACGCCGAACAGGTTCTCGAGGTCCGCGATGGCACGGCTCACCGCCGCTTTCGGTACGCCGAGGGCGCGTGCCGCAGCCGAGAAGCCGTTGAGGTCGACTACCTTGGCGAAGGCGGCCAGTTGGGCCGGGGTCCAGAGCAGATTCATGGGTCGCTCAATCCAACCAACTGCTCGGGCGATTGTTTCACTTGGGAGTCGATTGCGCCACCAGCCCCGCGTAAAATCGCCGCCCCTTCGTTCGCTGCACTGTCGCGAGGATCCTGAGCATGAAGATTTCGATGTACGCGATGACGGTTGAGTCCTTCGTGCCGATGCTCGGCAACCTGTCCGCCATCCTCGAGAAGGCCGCCTCGTACGCCGCGGCGAAGAAGTTCGACCCGCGCGTCCTCGTCGAAGCGCGCCTCGCGCCGGACATGTACCCGCTCGCGCGCCAGGTTCAGATCGCGTGCGACATGGCGAAGAACGGGGTCGCCCGGCTCGCAGGACAGGAGCCGCCGCGCTTCGAGGACAACGAGACGACGATCGAAGAGCTCAAGGCGCGCATCGAGAAGACGATCGGCTACGTGAAGGGCATCCCCGCCAGCGCACTCGAGGGTGCCGAGGACCGCGACATCACGATCCCTCTTCGCGACCGCACGCTCGAGATGAAGGGTCTGACCTTCCTCCAGAAGTGGGCGATCCCGAACTTCTACTTCCACGTCACGACGGCGTACGCGATCCTGCGGCACAACGGCGTCGACCTCGGCAAGCGCGACTACCTCGGCGCGGTCTGACTCGCGCCCGCGCACGCCGCCGCGCGCGCAATATGGAAAAAGCGCGTGACGGCGTGCGCGGGCGCGCCGTCGAAGCGGGCGTCCGCACACACCGCGGAACGCGAGCCGAGTCACGGTGAACGCGGCGCGGGCCTGCCAATCTACGGCGGTCGAGTTTCCGGGGAATGGATTTGAGATCGCCGCAAGCCCGCGCCGGGCTCACGCCCGTCGTTGCCGACGCTCCCACCGCGGAGTCGCTCGGAACCCAGCTCTGTGCCGCGCTGCCGCCGCTGCGCCTGCATTCCGTTTCGCTGCACGACGCGCAGGCCGACGTGCTGTGGCTCAACACCGGCACGCTGGGACCCGACGAGCACGCGCTCGCCGTCGAGGCGATCGACGTGCTGGCGCACGGGGCGAGCGGCTCGCACTACGAGCGCGCGTTGGAGGACGGGCGCAGCGCGGTGTTCCTCGCCGTCCGCGCGCCGCAGGGCGAGCTCGTAGGTCTCGTGATGATCCTGGTGGACTCGAAGTCGCTCGCCACCCTGCGTGGCGCGACGCTCGTGACGCCGGCGGTCCGCACGATCCTGCAGCGAATGGCAGTGCTCCTGCGCCCGCGCGAGAGCGCGCCGAAGGACAGGACGCTCACTCCGCAGGAAGTCGACGAGCTGCTGTCCCTGGATGTCGAAGTCGTCGCGAAGCCGGAATCGAAGCGGGTACCGGCACTCATGGTGCGTCAGCTCATCAAGCTGCGCTCGGGCGGCCGGACCCGGCGCTACGAAGTGATCGTGGACGGCAGCGATTCGCCGGGCGACTCGCCGGCGCGCGGCCACGGCGACGCAGCGTTCGAGACCGCGGTGCTGAGCCGGCTCCTCGAATGGCTGGCGGCGCATCGGGAGGTGTGGGAGAACGAGCCGGCGAGCTTCGCCATCCCGGTCTCACGCGCAGCGCTCGCGGATGAGGGCTTCCTGCGGCTGGCGGCTCAGCGCCTGCGCAGCGGCGGCGTGGCCCCGCAGACCATCGGCTTCGAGATCGATCAGAGCCTCTGCATCGAGCTGCCGTCGCAGGTCGAACGCTTCTGCGCGACCTGCGAGAAGCTCGGCTGTTTCGTGGTGCTCGATGATTTCACGTTCGACACGCGCGCCCTCGGTGTTCTCCGCTCGCGCGCGGTGAGGCTCCTCAAGCTCGATTCCCGCCTCACGACGAACGCCATGCGCGACCGCCTTTCGCAGGCAGTCGTGATCGCCATCGCACAGGCGGCGAAGGTGCTCGGGTTACACTGGGTCGCGAAGCGCGTGGAGTCGGATGCCGCTCGCGACTGGCTCGCCGCCGTGGGCTGCGATTTCGCCCAGGCACCGTCGTCCGAGAAGGCACGTCCGCTCGATTCGCTGGCGCGTGCCGTGAGCAGCCGCGCCGGGGCTGCATGAGTTTCCGTGTCCTTGTGAAGGGAAGGACCGCCGGGCAATAACAACAACCCGGATCAGAAGAACAACAAGGGCCGGGCGCGTGAGCGCCCGGCCCCATTTCTCCTTCACTTCAGATCAGAGCGCGAGTTTCGAGCTTCGGTATCGCTTACTGATCGGGCGAGGTCTCGGGCGTGGTGGTGGGGCTGGAGCTCGAGCTCGAACCGGTGCCCGACGGGTCCGAATAACGGCCCGACTCACTCTCCATTCCCGATTCGCGGCCCGACTGTGCCTGGCCCATCGACTGGAACTCTTCGCGCGACAGATAGCCGTCGCCGTCCTTGTCGGCGGTGGTGAACTGCGCAGCGACCTGCGTGTTGTTCGCGGCTTCGATCGCCGACACGCGGCCGTCGTTGTCCGCGTCGAGCTTCTGGAAAGCCGCCGCAGAGGTATCGAGCGCCGCGACCTTCGTATCGTCGGTCGACGACTCCTGCGCCCATGCAGCCGCCGCAACCAGAGCCGCCGCGCCAATCCCCAGTGCTGTCTTCCTCATTACGCGTCCTCCATCCATTGCTTGGATCGATCCTTGGCTGTGCGCCTGCACATCCGTTCACGGGGAATGAGGCAAGCCTTGTGCCAGGAGCTTTTTCCTTTGCGTTTTCAGGCACTTGCCATCATGAGCTGCAACGGCGCAAGACGGCGGCGGTCGCGACGGCCGCGTCGTTTGTCAGGGTTCGGCGACAGAGCTCCGCCGCGCGCGAGACTAATTTTCAACCGGCGGCCGGGAGCGCCTGATTCACCAGGATTTTCAAGGAGTTGAAGGTCGCCATTACCAGACAGGCCAAGCCGCCGCTCGTGCCTGAAGCCCCTGTTCGCGACGAATGGATGGATCGCTGCGCCGGAACGATTCTGCGCGGAGCCGCATTTGTCCCTAAGCTTGCATGCATGAAACGTCTCACCGCCGGACCCGGACCCGGAAAGGGCGCATGCTGACGCTCGATCAGCTCCGCAGGAACCGCAACGTACTCTTCTGGACCCTGCACGCCGCAGGCTGGGGCGCCTACGCCGTCACGCAGTCCTTCGGGGCGCTGCTCTACGAGAAGCCCCTGAGCTACCAGCTCGTGATCGCGATCGCCGCCGGATCGGGCTTCGTCCTCAGCATGCCGATGCGCTACGTCTACCGGGCACTCTGGGGCCATCCGCCGCGCACGATCATCCTCGGCGTGCTCGGCACCTGCTACGCGATCGCGCTCGCGCTGCGGGCCGTCATCAACATCACCTACCAGCGTCTCGTCGAGCCGGACTGGCAGTTCGAGTCGCCGCTCGCGCTCTTCGGCGGTGCGCTCTCCTCGACGTATCTCCTGCTGTGCTGGAGCGGGCTGTACTTCGGCATCAAGTACTACGAATCGCTGCAGCGGCAGCGCGAGGCGGCGCTGCGGTCCGCCGCGCTCGCGCAGGAAGCGCAGCTCAAGATGCTGCGCTACCAGCTCAATCCGCACTACCTCTTCAACACGCTGAACGCGATCTCGACGCTGATCCTGGACAACCAGAACCAGACGGCGAATCGCGCCGTGCAGCGGCTCTCGGAGTTCCTGCGCTACACGCTCGACCAGGATCCGATGAAGCGCGTCACTCTGCGGCAGGAGATCGAGGCGCTGGATCTCTATCTCAGCACCGAGAGACTGCGGTTCGGCGACAGGCTGCGCCTCGAATATGCGATCGAGGAGTCCGCGCTCGATGCGCTCGTGCCGAGCCTGCTGCTGCAGCCGCTCATCGAGAACGCGGTGAAGTACGCGATCTCGCCGCGCGAGTCCGGCGGCACCATCCGCATCGAGGGCCGCGTGCGCGGTTTCATGCTGGAGATCACTGTCATCGACGACGGGCCGGGCTGCAACACGGAGTGGCTCGGCGAGGGACGCGGCGTGGGGCTGCGCAACACGCGCGAACGGCTCGCCGTGCTCTACGGCGACCGGCACCGCTTCACCGTGCTCAATACGCGCCCCGGTCTGCGCATCGACATGGCATTGCCGCTCGACACCGCACGCGAAACCCGCGTCGAGCCTCGAAGCGGGCTCGCGAAGCCCGCTGCCGCACACGAGGCGGATACCACCGTATGAGCAAGCGCATCCGCACCATCATCGTGGACGACGAGGCGCTCTCGCGCCGGGGGCTCGCGCTGCGCCTCAGGCACGCTCCCGATTTCGAGATCGTCGCCGAATGCGCGAACGGTCGCGAGGCGCTGGAAGCGATCACCGCGCACCGGCCGGACGTCGTGCTGCTCGACATCCAGATGCCAGGAATGTCCGGCTTCGACGTGCTCGCGCGCATCCCGCTCGAAGTCATGCCGATCGTGGTGTTCGTCACCGCGTACGATCAGTACGCGATCCGTGCGTTCGAGGCGCGCGCCGTCGATTACCTGCTCAAACCCGTGGACGATGCGCGCTTCGCCGCCGCGCTCGAGCACGTCCGCGAGCACATCGACGCGCGTAACGCAGCGGACCAGCGGGACCGGCTCTTCGGTCTCATCGCCGAGATCGCGGGTACGGGAGAGATCGCGCTCGACGAGCTCCTCGCGCGCGGCCGCGCGGCGCTCGAGCGCACGCATGCGGACGTGCTTCCGATCCGTCAGGGCCGCGAGACGCTGCGCATTCCGACTGAATCCATCGACTGGATCGATGCCGCTGGCGACTACATGTGCATCCACGCGGGCGGCCAGACCCATGTCCTGCGCAGCACGATGAAGGAGCTCGAGGAGCTCCTCGATCCGGCCGTCTTCCAGCGCGTGCACCGCTCCACCATCGTGAATCTGCGCCGCGTGAGGAGCCTGCGCGCGCACATGAACGGGGAGTACTTCCTCACTCTGGAGGGAGGCCACGAGCTCAAGCTGTCGCGGAGCTATCGCGACAAGGTGGAGTACTTTCTCAAGGGCCGCCGCGCCGGCTGAGCAGTGCGGCTGCACCGTGCCGCCCTGCACCAGCACGGGAACGCGGTTTGCTCTTTCCCCTCCCCCGGACGGAATCTCGGGAGGGAGCGATGGATAGCAGAGCCAAATTGCTGGGCCACCCGATCCACCAGATGCTGATCGTCTTCCCGCTGGGACTGCTCATCACCGCGGTGATCTTCGACATCGTGTACTTCGCGACGGACGCGCCGGGCTTCGCCACGGTCGCCTACTGGAACATTCTGGGCGGCATCATCGGCGGGCTGCTCGCAGGCATCTTCGGCTTCATCGACTGGCTCGCCATTCCGCAGGGCACACGGGCCAAGCGCATCGGCATGATGCACGGCATCGGGAACGTCGTGGTGCTCGTCCTGTTCATCGTCGCGTGGGCGCTGCGCTCGGACGACCCGCAGCACCTGCCCGTCACATCCGCGTTCGTGCTGCAGATCATCGCGGTCGCGCTCGGATCCGTGACGGCCTGGCTCGGCGGCGAGCTCGTCGACCGGCTCGGCGTCGGGGTGCACGAGGGTGCCAATCTGGACGCGCCGAGCTCGCTCTCCGGAAAACCCGCGACGCTCCGCTAGGCCAGCGGTCCAGACATGACGCAATCGGCCTCTCCCGCCGCACGCAGCGGCACGCTGCTCCTGGGCGGCGAGCTTCCGGTGAACCGCATGGGCTTCGGCGCCATGCGGCTCACCGGCCGAGGCATCTGGGGACCGCCGCGTGACCGGCGCGCCGCGATCGAGGTCCTGCGGCGCGCCGTAGGGCTCGGCGTGAACCTCATCGACACGGCCGACTCGTATGGCCCTCACGTCAACGAGGAGCTGATCGCGGAGGCGCTGCACCCGTACCGGCAAGGGCTCGTGATCGCGACCAAGGCCGGTCTCACGCGGCCGGGACCCGACGAGTGGCGGCGCAACGCCCGGCCCGAGCACCTGCGCGCGGCGTGCGAGGGGAGCCTGCAGCGCCTGCGCCTGGAGCGAATCGACCTCTACCAGCTTCACGCACCGGATCCCGAAGTGCCGTTCGAGGACTCGGTCGGGGAGCTCGCGCGGCTGCAGGCGGAAGGGAAGATCCGTTTCATCGGCCTCTCGAACGTCGGTCCCGACGAGCTCGCAAAGGCTCAGCGCCTCGTGCGCGTCGTCTCGGTGCAGAACCGGTACAACCTCGAGGACCGCAAGTGGGAGAGCATGGTCGACCTCTGCGAGCGCCAGGGAATCGCTTTCCTGCCGTGGTATCCGCTCGCGGCCGGACCGCTCACCGAAGCGCGCGGACGGCTCGAGCGCGTGGCGGCGCGTCTCGGTGCGACGCCCGCGCAGGTGGCTCTCGCATGGCTCCTGCATCGCTCGCCCGTGATGCTGCCGATCCCGGGAACCTCATCGATCGCCCATCTCGAGGAGAACGTCGCGGCTGCGGCGCTCAGCCTTTCGGCCGAGGATCTGCGCGAGCTCGCCGGCTGATCCGCTAGCATCGCGGCATGGGCGTTTCATTCGACTTCGACGTCGTCGTAATCGGCGCCGGCGCGGCAGGACTTGCGGCTGCGGCGACGCTGGCACAGGCAGGGTGCTCGGTGCTTCTGCTCGAGGCACGCGACCGCGTCGGCGGACGCATCTGGACCCGTAATGAACCCGGCATTCCCGTGCCCCTCGAGCTCGGCGCCGAGTTCATTCACGGCAGGGCGCAGATCACCTTCGATCTGCTGCAGCGTGCAGGAATTCCCGCGCTCGATGCGCATCACGAGCACTGGATCGCGCGTGACGGACGGCTCCAGCTCATGGAGGATCGCTTCAGACGCATCGCTCAGGTGCTCGCCGCGGCGCGCGACCTGAAGCCCGATGAGGACCTGTCGGTCGCCGACTTCCTCGAGCGCGTGCGTGACCCCTCGAACGCGGACGCCTGCGATGCCATCCGCAGGATGGCGGAAGGTTTCGACGCGGCCGATCCTGCACGCGCGAGCGTTCGCGCCATCGCGGAGGAATGGAGCAGCGCGACGGGTACGGATGCACCGCAGTTCCGCCCGCTCGGCGGCTATGCGCGCGTGCTCGAGCCGCTCATCGCCGCGCTCGACCGCAGCGGGGTCACGTTGCGGCTCTCCACCGCCGTGCACACTGTCGACTGGAGTTCGGACGGCGTGCGCATCGAGGCCACGTCGCTCGCGCAGAACCTGTCGGCGTCGGTCCGCTGCGCGATCGTCACGCTGCCTCTCTCCATACTCCAGCAAGCGGAAAGTGCGGTGCGCTTCGTGCCGGCGCTCGATGAGAAGCGCGACGCGCTCGAAGGGCTCTCGATGGGTCCCGTGGTTAAGCTCGTCCTGCGCTTCCGGACGCCGTTCTGGGAATCGCGCGAGCCCCTGCGCGACGCCAGCTTCTTCCATGCCCCCGATGCGGATTTCCCGACGTTCTGGAACGCACTGCCGCTGCGGGCGCCCGTGCTCACGGCATGGGCCGGCGGACCCAGAGCGGAGCGACTCAAAGGTCTCGCGCTGCCCGAGCTGGTCGACCGCGCCGTGCGCAGCGCTGCGGCGATCTTCGGGCGCGGCATCGACATTGCCGGAGAGCTCGAAGCTGCCTGGTATCACGACTGGCAGCGCGATCCGTTCGCACGCGGCGCCTACAGCTACGTCAACACCGGCTGCGAGGCTGCGCGCCGCAGCCTCGCCCGGCCCCTGGGCGGACGCCTGTTCTTCGCAGGGGAAGCTACGGACTGGGAAGGCGAAGCGGCCACCGTCGCGGGAGCACTGCAGACCGGCATGCGTGCCGCGCGCGAAGTCCTCGCAGCGCTCGGAGCCTCACACGCCTAGAAGCGTACGGCGCGCAGGACGTCCGTCGCCCGCGCGTCGAACTCACTGGAGAGCACGTGGATGCGGTTGCGGCCGGCGTGCTTGGCGCCGTAGAGCGCCTCGTCCGCGAGCTGCAGTGCGCCTCCGGGACTGCGGTGCAGGTTGGGGTGCACGATCGCGACGCCGATGCTCACCGTCACGACGCCCGCGGCGGATCCGCGGTGCTCGATGCCGAGCGCCTGGATGCGTTCCTGCAGGCGCTGCGCGATGTCGATCACGTGCTCGCGCGGCAGGTCGTAGAGGATCACCGCGAGCTCTTCTCCACCGTAGCGCGCGGCCAGATCGAGCGGGCGCCGTGATACCGCATCGACTTCTTCCGCGATCCTCTGGAGCGCGCGATCGCCCGACTGGTGTCCGTAGCAGTCGTTGAAGTGCTTGAACTCGTCGACGTCGATCATGAGGATGCCGATCGACCGGCGGTCGCGCAGCGCCTGCTGCCACACCATCGCCAGATGCTCGTCGAAGGCCCTGCGGTTCTTGAGCCCGGTGAGGCCGTCACGCGCGGCCATCTCGCTCAGCACGCCGTGCTCGAGGAACTGGCTGCGCACCGAGCGTTCGTGCGCGTAGCCCGCGATGGCGGCCAGTCCCATGTTGATGAACAGGTGAGCGCCGAAAGCCATCATCGGCGCGAACGAGCCGGAGTGGTACAGACCGCCGACGATGAATCCTGAAGCGGCGACCAGCGTCACCACCGCCGCCTGACGGAACAGCAGTCCGGAGAAGAAGAACGCGGCGAAGGCATCCGCCACGAGCGGGGCGATGTACTCGGGATGGGCGCCCAGAATCTCGACGCCGCACGCGAACGCCCAGAAGCCGTGACAGACGGACACGAGCGGAAAGGAGACGCGCGGGTACAGCCGCTCGAACCACGGGCTCCAGGCGATCAGAGCGAGGACGGCCCGGCACACCGTGACCGCGACCACGATGGCGAGCAGCAGCCCGAGGTTCATGGAAGTCCAGGCTGCCGAGAACATTCCGGCAGGATCGCCCGAGGTTGCCTTCAGAACACCCGGCAGAATCGCGAAGAGCAGAACGGCGAGCACCGCGGAATGCCACGCACGGACGCGGCTGCGGGCATTGCGCAGGTGAGAACGCTCGAACTCGGCTTCCGTATCCGGCGCGAAGTGCAGCCTGGGAAATCCAGTCCGCAGTTCCTGCGCGTATGGGGAATCCGGGAAGCTTTCGACTCTGGGACGGCCAGGACGGCTCACGAGAGCGATTGTCGCGCACGCCCGGCAGCCGTCACTGAGACGTGGTACGCGAAAAAGATTATTACTGCTCCGTACGCCCGAGCTATCTCACCCGCCCGCACGCGGCCGCTTCGCGGTGCCATTCGGCCCGGCGCAGCCGCACCATCCCGGCCTGGTGAGCTGCGCGACGTCAACGCGGCTGCCGGCCTTGCACAGCCGGTCGCCGCGGACCATCGAACAGTTCAACTTTCGAGAGGCGGGAGGGCCTCAGGCGCGCGGACAGTCGAGCCCCCGGGCTCCCGGCGCCGCGCGACCTCCGATCTGTGAGCCAGCGCGCACGCGGACCAGCGGTACCGTAGCAGGATACGGATCGTCACGACGGGCTCAGAACCATGGAAGCTGCGTCCCACACCGCATCCGAGTCCATGAGCTCCGAGTCGGCATCCCACGTGGTGAAGCCGGCACCGGGCGCCGGTACCCAGGCTCCGGCGTCGGTTGCACCGCTCATGGACCGCGACTTCATCGCGCGCAACCAGATCGTGGAGCGCTATCTCTCCGGCCGCCTTCCCATCAAGGGCGCGACGGAGTTCGAGCGCTTCTGCCGCGAACACCCCGAGCTGCTGGACGAGCTCGGGCTGGCCGAGCGCGTGAACGCCGCGCTGCGGCTGCTGGAGGCGAGCGGCAAGCCGGAGCCCTGGCAGGAAGCGCCGAAGAAGCCCTGGGAGAAGCCCCAGGTGCTGATCGGCCTCGGCGTCGCCGCGGTCGCGCTCGCCATCGCGCTCGCGGTGGTGTGGAACGGCAGCAGCGAGAAGACCCAGCGCATCGCCGCGCTCGAAGAGCAGGTGCGCCTGCAGCCCCTCGATCCTGCCACCAGCACGCGGACCATTCGCCTGCTGCCGAGCCGGCAGGGCAGCTCGCTCTCCCCTGCCGTGGTGCTCGGTGGGGGCGCGACTCAGCTCGCCGACCTGCGGTTCGATCTCTCCCGCTCGCCGCACCGGAACTTCCGCATCACGATCGACCGCATCGACCAGGGCCGCGTCGGAGTCATCCACAACATCGCGAAGGACTCCAACGGACACGTGCGCATCGCCTTCAACACCTCCGCGCTGGGTCCGGGCAACTACGAGTTCACGATCGAGGGGCTCACCTGGAAGGGTGAGGCGGTCCCCGACTCCTGGATCACCATCGGCGTGCAGCGCTGAGCGCTTCTTTCAGAAGCGGCCGGCGTTGAAGTCCTCGAACGCCTGCAGGATCTGCTCGCGCGTGTTCATCACGAAGGGACCGTAGCGCGCGACCGGCTCGCGCAGCGGACGGCCTGCGACCATGATCAGCCGCGCCGGCTCCTCGCCGGCAGTCGCGACGAACCTGTTCCCCCCACCGAGCACGCCGAGCTCGCCGCGGACGAGCTCCGTGTCTCCGATGCGTGCATTGCCCTGGTAGACGTAGGCGAACGCCTGATGCCCGGCGGGCAGCTCCGCCTCGAAGCGCGCGCCGGGCTCGAGATGGACGTCCCAGTAGACCGGCTCGGTCGCAACCGCCTGCACGGGTCCCTCCACTCCGTCGAGCCGCCCCGCGAGCACACGCACGCGCACTCCCGGCCTTTCGACTTCCGGGATGCGCTCGGGCGCGATGTCCTGATAGCGCGGTGCGGTCATCTTCTGAGCGGCCGGCAGGTTCACCCAGAGCTGGAAGCCCCACAGCAGTCCGTTCTCCTGCTCAGGCATCTCCGAATGGACGATGCCGCGCCCGGCCGTCATCCACTGGACGCTGCCCGGGACCAGAAGGCCGCTGTTGCCCTGGCTGTCGTGATGGCGCATCCGCCCCGCGAGCATGTACGTCACGGTCTCGAACCCCCGATGGGGGTGATCGGGAAAGCCGCCGATGTAGTCGTCCGGTGAGTCGGAGCGGAACTCGTCGAGCAGCAGGAACGGATCGAGATCGGGCAGCTCGCGCGTGCCGAGGATGCGCGTCAGCCGCACGCCGGCACCGTCACTCGTTACCTGTCCGCGCACCTTTCTGAGGACCGGGCGGGCGCCGTTGCCCGCATTCGAGGAGCTCATGTCGTTCTCCGGAATCGAGACTGCGTTTCGATATTGGGGCGCCGTCCGGTATTGAAAGGCTCTCCTTCCGGCTGCCCGTCGTGGACTGCCGCCCCGCCGGCGCTCCCGGCTTCACTCGGTCCTGCGGCACTCATCACCTGAGTCCGCGCGCGGCCCGAGCCGCACGACTTCGATGAGATGCGGCGGTGTCGCGCGCGGATCGTCGGGCACTACGGCCGAACCGCCCTCCACCGTCTTCCACCGGCGCGGCACGCGCTCGATGCCGATGGCGTAGATCGTGAGCCCGCCCTGCGCATCGATCCTCAGGCGCAGCCACTGCTTGAAGTCCTGGATACGGAGCGACGAGAACGCCTGCTCGAAATGCCGGCCGAAGACCTGCAGCGAGATCAGGAGGTACAGCCCCATGACGAAGGATCCGGCGAGCCCTCCCGCGACGAAGATCATCAGCCCTGCGGTGAGGAGCTGCGAGACAGTCCCGAACTCGAGGTCCATGCCGCGGGTGGTCGCGAGCAGCGAGAGCCAGCCGATCGCGAAGGCGGCCCCGAGATGCGCCACCGCATGCGTGATGCCGCCGAGCAGCCGGTACCACCTCTTGTGCGTGTCGGTGAAGAACACGAACGCCGCGACGAAGGCGAGCAGCCACAGACCGTCGAACGGATCGCGCACCGCAGCCGCGATCGATGCGTGCAGGGCGGTGCGTACATCGGTCGTGTTCTCTTTCGTGAGATTCGCGGACGCGAACCATGCCGACAGTGCGTACATCGTGCCCGCGAGCCAGAAGAAGGACGGGTTGAGCCACAGGAAGGCCAGATTGCGCCACGCGAGGCGACGCGATGTCCTGCGGTCGGGGTAAGTGGCGCGCTCGCGCAGTCCGTTCGGCAGCTCTTCGCTGAGCGGATAGTGCGTGGGATGCAGGAACGCACCTCCTCCGCCGCACACGATGCGTTGCACCCCCGCGTCGTCCTCGTGCCGCTTGTAGCAGTGCAGATCGCCGGTGAGGAACACCTCGACCGGCCGGCGCAGGATCTCCTGCTCGAGAAAGCGCAGCGCGACGCTCTCGTACGTGGGAATCTCGGGATAGACGGGCTCGAGGATCCACTCGGGCTCCGGCACGCAGAGCACGATGCGCGCGTCCTCGTCCATCTCCGCCGCGACGTTCTGGAAGTACTTCACCTGCGGCTCGTCGAGATCGGCGCCGAGCTGCAGATCGATGCCGAGCAGCCACCAGTTGTGCGGCAATCGCAGCGCGAAGTAGCTGCGCGTCTGCTGCGTGCGGCAGCCCGCGAAGCCCCGCTCGGGACGGCAGAAGGTGCGCGAGAAGGCGATGAGGCTGTCGTACCAGTCGTGGTTGCCCGGTATGGCGAAGAGGTCCGGACAGCGGCGGCCGGCGAACGCGGCGGCGTAGGGCTTCTCGGTGCGCAGCTCGTACGCCTCGCGCGAGGGATAGGGATAGACCTCGTCGCCGCCGAATACGAGCACCCTGCCCGCATGCGTCCGTTCGACGGTTCCTTCCGGCGTCCGCAGCTCGAGCACCGGCTGCGCGAGCGAGTACGCGACTGCGTAAGTGGAGTTCCAGCCGTCGCCGAGATCCGCGACGTAGTCGATCCAGAAATCGCACGGCTCGTGCGAGTAATCGAAGATCGTCTGCGGCTGGCTCGCGAGCGCCTCGATGAGACGCCTGTCCGAGTGGCGTCCGAAGAGATTCGCGAGCGTCACGAGCACCGCGGAGCGCACGAGCACGGACGGGTGATACCAGCTCGTCATCGGCGCGCGATACGGATCCGCGAGGACGCGCGCGAGCCGCTGCGAATCCGTCCGGTTCAGCGGTGTGATCCGCAATTCGCTCACGGGAGGATCAACCGCCGCGCAGAGTGAGGATCGGCGGCTGGCGCACGACGGAGCGCGTGGCGATCCAGCCGCTCGTCGCGACGAGCAGCGCGCCGCCGAGAAGTCCCGCGATCCACACGCCGACATCGAACCCGTAGCGCAGCTCGAGGACGCGCGTGGCGACGAAGTAGCCTGCGATGGTGGCGCCCAGAGCCGCGAGCATGCCGGAGAGCAGCCCCAGTGCCGTGAACTCCGCGAGCACGCCCTGCAGGACCGTTCGCCGGCTCGCGCCGAGCGTGCGCAGCATCGCGCTCTCGAAGCGCCGTTCGTCCCGGCTCGCCTGCACCGCCGCGAGCAGCACCGTGAGTCCCGCGAAGAGCGTGAAGATGAAAACGCTCTGCACGGCGATGGACGCGCGATCTATGACCGTGCGCACCTGCGACAGCAGGTCTTCGATGTCGAAGATGGACACGCTCGGGAAGCGGCGCGCGAGCTCGGCGAGCACGCGGCCTTCGCTCGGCCTGAAGTATGCGCTCGTCATGTACGTGCCCGCCGTGCCTTCGAGCACACCGGGTGCGAACACCACGAAGAAGTTCGGCTGAAAGCTGTCCCACTTGATGTCGCGGATGCCGGCGATCGTGACCTCGAACGTCTCGCCGGCAACGTCGAACGTCAGTCTGTCACCCACGTCGACACCGAGCGAATCGCGGTATTCCGTGGCCAGCGAGACGAGCGGCTTGCCGAAATCCTCCTTCGTCCACCAGCGTCCCGCGACCACGCGGTTGTCGTCGCCGAGCTCGGCGGCCCACGTCAGGTTCTGCTCGCGGCCCGCGAAGCGGTCCCCGTCCTCGTCGCGGAAGACGAGAGAATCGATCGGACGGCCGTTGATGTGCGTCATGCGCCCGCGGATCATGGGCAGCACGCGCGACAGCCGCGCGCCGCGCTCCTCGAGGAACGACACGAACTCGTCGCGCTCGGCGGGCGGAATGTTGACGAAGAAGTAGTTCGGCGCATCCTCGGGCAGGCTCGCCCGCCAGTCGGCGTCGAGATCCTCTCGCACCACGCCGAGCAGCAGCAGCACCATGAGACCGATGCCGAACGCCACGATCTGCACGAGGCTTTCCGCGCGCCGCCGGCTCAGATTCGCGACACCGTAGCGCCAGGCGACACCGACGCTGCCGCGCAGACCCGATGCGATCCGCACCAGAAGCGCACCCGCGAGCGTGAGCAGCAGGACGAAGCCTGCGAGCCCCAGCGTGAATCCTGCGAAGAGCAGCCAGTCCCGCACGACCCAGTAGATGAGGAACACGACTGCCGCGACGGCCGGGCCGAAGGCGAGCAGAACGAGCGGCGGCGGCGGTCCGACGTCACGGCGCAGGACGCGGATCGTGGGCACTCTCGCGAGCTGCAGCAGCGGCGGCACGGCGAAGCCCGCGAGAACCGCTATCGCCGTGACGAAGCCGATGCCGATCGGCGCGAGACTTGCCGGCGGAAGCTCGACGGCCAGCAGTCCGCGGATCGTATGGACGAGCCATTCCTGAGCCACGAAGCCGACGGCCGACCCTGCAATCGCGGCGAGGACGGCGATGGCGAGAAGCTGGAGCAGGCTCACGCTCAGGGTGAAGGCGCGCGTCGCGCCGAGAGTCTTCATGAGCGCGACGGCGTCGAGATGGCGCTGCACATATCGCCGCGCGGACATCGCGACGGCGATCGAGCACAGCAGCACCGCTACCAGGCTCGCGAGGCTGAGAAAACGTCCTGCACGTTCGATCGCGTTGTTGATCTGCGGGCTCGTTTCCCTGATGTCGCGCAGCCGCTCGCCGCGCTGCTTGTGCGCCACCAGCCACAGCTTGAAATCGTCGATGACGTCGCGATCGCCCGCGAAGAGCGCCGCATAGCTCACGCGGCTGCCCGGCTGGATGAGCTGCGTCGCCGGCAGATCGGCTGCGTTCATGATGAGGCTCGGCGCGAGATCGGCGAACGTGCCGCCCTGGTCGGGCCTCGAGATGAGCACCCGCGTGACGCGGAACGTCGCGGAGCCGATCGACAGCTCCGAGCCCACGCTTCCGCCGACCGACGCGAGCAGCTTCGAATCCGGCCACACTTCGCCGGGACCGGGGATGCCCTGCGCGGGGCGACCCTCGCCGAATGGCTCGTCCGCGATCCTCAGCGTACCGCGCAGCGGATAGCCTTCCGTCACGGCGCGGATGTTCGTGAGCTGGCTCTCGTCGCCGTGAAACACGACGCTGAGGAGCGCGGTGCTCCGTGCCGTACGCAAGCCGCGGCGTTCGGCTTCGTCCAGATAAACCTGCGAGATGGGCTGCGGCGAGCCGAGGCGAATATCGGCGGCGAGCACCTCGCTCGCCTGCAGCTCGACGGCTTCGCCGATGCGGCCGACCAGGAAACCGACACCGGTTAGTGCAGCAACGGCGATGGTGAGCGCGAGAAGCAGCACGCCGAGCTCGCCGGAGCGCCACTCGCGCCCAAGGGATCTCAGTGCCAGCCTGAGTGCGCGCACGTCTTCAGGATCCGCTCGAGACGCGAGTCCTCACGGGCAGCTCGTGCACGAGGCGGCCCGCCTCCATGTGCAGCACGCGACGACAGCGGGAGGCGAGCTCCCGATCGTGCGTGACCAGCACGAGCGTCGTGTGCGAGCCTGCGTTGAGCTCGAACAGCAGCTGGCAGATGCGCTCCCCGGTCACCGTATCGAGATTGCCGGTGGGCTCGTCCGCGAACAGCACCGCCGGCTGCGTGACGAAAGCGCGCGCGAGAGCCACGCGCTGCTGCTCGCCGCCCGAGAGCTGGCGCGGGTAGTGACCGGTGCGCGCGCTCAGTCCTACGCGATCGAGCGCGGCGAGCGCGGCGCGGCGCGCATCCGTGCGTCCGGCGAGCTCGAGGGGCAGCATCACGTTCTCCAGCGCGGTCAGTGCCGGAATGAGATGGAAGGACTGGAACACGAAACCCACGCGCTGTGCCCGCAGCCGCGCGCGCCCGTCCTCATCGAGACGGGTGAGATCCGTGCCGGCGATCCACACCCGGCCGGAGGTCGGCAGATCGAGACCCGCGAGAAGCGCGAGCAGCGTCGACTTGCCGGCACCCGAGGCGCCGACGATTGCAACAGAATCCCCGGCTGCGATGTCCAAGGACACGTCGCGCACGATGGTCAACGGTCCTTCGGGACTGCTAACCTGTTTCGTGAGGTTTTCGGCTTTGAGAACGACTTCGCGGCTCATCTGCGCCTGGGCGCTCGGTATCTGGCTTTCATTCGTTGCTGGCCCGGTCGCTGCGGCCACGTCGGAACGGGTCATCCTGGTGCTGGGCGACAGCCTGAGCGCGGCCTACGGTATCCGGCCGGAACAGGGCTGGGTCGCCTTGCTCGAAAAGCGGCTGCAGTCCGAAGGGTACGGATACCGCGTCGTGAATGCCAGCGTGAGCGGCGAAACGTCCACGGGCGGCGTGCAGCGCCTGCCGCGCGCGCTCGAACTGCACAAGCCGGAGATCGTGATCCTGGAGCTCGGAGCGAACGACGGGCTGCGCGGCCTGCCGCTCGCCACCACACGCGCCAATCTCGAGAAATCGGTGGAGCTCGCGCGCGCGGCAGGCGCAAAGGTGCTCCTCGTCGGCCTCGAGATGCCGCCCAACTACGGCCCGAAATACACCGCGCAATTCAGAGAGATGTTCCGCGAGCTGGCGAAGAGTCACTCCCTGCCACTCGTGCCATTCCTGCTCGAGAACGTGGCGCTCGATCCCGAGCTGATGCAGTCCGACGGATTGCACCCGAACGCGAAGGCGCAGCCGATTCTGCTCGACAACGTGTGGCCGCTGCTGAAGCCGCTGCTCGCGAAGCCGTAGGGCCGTTCCGAACATGAGAACGTCAGAGTGCTCGGCGCCGTACGGGCGCGTGCATATCGTACGTTGTCACGATTTCCGAGCCGGTGCTATATAGCCCGCTGCACCATTGTGGCGCGTAAGAACGCCGAAGCCGGAGTCGAGGTGATGGAGAAAATCTGGCTGAAGTCGTATCCCCCCGGAGTTCCGGCCGAGATCGACCCGCCTCAGACCCGTTCGCTGGTCGAGATGTTCGAAAAGAGCTGCCGCGAGTACGCCGACCGCGTCGCCTACGTGCAGATGGGGGCCGAGATCACGTACCGGCAGCTCGACGAGTACACACGCGATTTCGCTGCGTGGCTGCAGAAGACGGCGGGGCTGCGCAAGGGCGCGCGCATCGCAATAATGCTGCCCAACGTCCTGCAGTACCCGATCGCGTTGTTCGGCGCGCTGCGCGCGGGGCTCATCGTCGTCAACACCAATCCGCTCTACACGGCACGTGAGCTCGAGCACCAGCTCACCGACTCGGGCGCGGAAGCCATCGTCATTCTCGAGAACTTCGCGCATACGCTGCAGGAGGTGATCGACCGTACGCCGGTGCGGCACGTCCTCGTGACGGCCGTGGGCGACATGCTCGGCTTCCCGAAGTCGTGGATCGTCAACTTCGTCGTCCGGCGCGTACGCAAGCAGGTCAAGCCGTGGCGCATCACGGGCGCGCTCGACTTCCGCTCCGCCGTGATCGCGGGGCACCGGCTCACGTTCGATCCGGTGGACGTGGGCCTGGAAGACCTCGCCTTCCTGCAGTACACCGGCGGAACGACCGGCGTCGCGAAAGGCGCGATGCTCAGCCACGGCAACCTCGTGGTGAACCTGGCTCAGGCCGAAGCGTGGATGGGTCCCAGCTTCGCGGCGGAGCCCGGAACGCTCATCACGCCGATTCCGCTCTATCACATCTTCGCGCTGACCGCGAACTGCCTGCTCTTCCTGAAACTCGGCTGGAAGAACGTCCTCATCACGAATCCGCGTGACCTGCCGGGCTTCGTCGCGGAGCTGAAGAAGCACAAGTTCGCCTTCATCAGCGGCGTCAACACACTCTTCAACGCGCTGCTGCACACACCGGGCTTCGAAAGCCTCGACTTCAGCGAACTGCGCGTGACGCTGGGCGGCGGCATGGCCGTGCAGGCGGCAGTCGCGCAGAGGTGGAAAGAAGTCACCGGCAACATCCTCACCCAGGCATGGGGCCTGACCGAGACGTCCCCTGCGGCGTGCATCAACCCGATCGGCGAGGACTTCAACGGCTCCATCGGCTTGCCGATCCCTTCGACCGAGATCGCGATCATGGATGACGAAGGCCGGGAGCTCGGCATCGGCGAGATCGGCGAGATCTGCGTCCGCGGGCCGCAGGTGATGAAGGGCTACTGGAACCGCCCCGACGAGACCGAGAAAGTGATGCTTCCGGGCGGCTGGCTGCGCACCGGCGACGTCGGCCGCATGAACGAGCGCGGCTACGTTTTCATCGAGGATCGCAAGAAGGACATGATCCTCGTCTCAGGCTTCAACGTATACCCGAACGAGGTCGAAGCGGTCGCCGTCGAGCATCCCGGAGTCCTGGAAGCCGCCGCCGTCGCCCAGCCCGATGAGCGTTCCGGTGAAGTCGTCGCGCTCTTCGTCGTGCGCAAGGACCCGAACCTCACCGAGCAGGAGATCATCGAGCACTGCCGGAAATCGCTCACCGGCTACAAGGTGCCGAAGCACGTCTACTTCCGGTCCGAGCTCCCGAAGACGAACGTCGGGAAGATTCTGAGAAGGGCGCTGAGGGACGAGCTG
>QGVD01000133.1 GCA_003242685.1 Pseudomonadota bacterium
GCACTGAAGTTCGATCCGCACAGCGGCTTCGAAAACGAGTGAAGTGTGCAACCAGAAGCCCGCATTAGTGCGGGCTTCCTTGTATCTAATGCCGGCCTTCCGATCGCCCCTCTCACTCCCACTCGATGGTCGCGGGCGGCTTCCCTGAGATGTCGTACACGACGCGCGAGATGCCCGGCACCTCGTTCACGATCCGCCGCGAGACGTGGTCGAGGAACTCGTACGGCAGGCGCGCCCAGTGGGCGGTCATGAAGTCCACGGTCTCTACGGCGCGCAGCGCCACGACGTAGTCGTAGCGGCGGCCGTCGCCCATCACGCCCACCGAGCGCACGGGCAGGAAGACGGCGAACGCCTGGCTCACGCGGTCGTAGAGGTCGTGCTTGCGCAGCTCTTCGATGTAGATGTGATCCGCTGCGCGCAGGAGGTCGGCGTATTCCTTCTTCACCTCGCCGAGGATGCGCACGCCGAGGCCGGGGCCCGGGAACGGATGGCGGTAGACCATCTCGCGCGGGAGTCCCAGCTCGACACCGATGCGGCGCACTTCGTCCTTGAAGAGCTCGCGCAGGGGCTCGACGAGCTTGAGGCGCATGCGCTCGGGCAGGCCGCCGACATTGTGGTGTGACTTGATCACGTGCGCCTTGCCGGTGCGCGCGCCGGCGGATTCGATGACGTCGGGGTAGATGGTGCCCTGGGCGAGGAAGTCGATGCCGGTGAGCTTGTGCGCCTCTTCCTCGAACACCTCGATGAAGAGCCGGCCGATGATCTTGCGCTTGGCTTCGGGGTCGGTGACGCCTTTCAGGGCTTCGAGGAAGCGCGCTTCGGCGTCGACGCGGATGACCTTCACGCCGAGGTTCTCGGCGAAGGTCTTCATGACCTGATCGCCCTCGTGCAGGCGCAGGAGGCCGTGATCCACGAACACGCACACGAGCTGGTCGCCGATCGCGCGGTGCAGGAGCGCCGCCACCACGGAGGAATCCACGCCACCCGAGAGGCCGAGCAGCACCCTGCCCTGCCCGACCTGCGCGCGCACGCGCTCGATGGCGTCGTCGATGATGTTGCCGACGCTCCAGAGCGCATCGCACCCGCAGATCTCGCGCACGAAGCGCTCGAGGATGCGCGCACCCTGGCGGGTATGCGTGACCTCGGGATGGAACTGCACGCCGTAGAAGCGGCGCTGCTCGTCGCACATCGCAGCAAGAGGTGCGTGGTCGGTCGAGCCCACCGCCGTGAAGCCCGGCGGCAGCGCTTCGACGCGGTCGCCGTGGCTCATCCACACGTCGAGCACGGCGCGGCCCTGTGCATCGATGCGGTCGTGGATCTCGTCGAGGAGTCTGCAGGGGCCCGTGGTGCGCACCTCGGCGTAGCCGAACTCGCGCGCCGCAGCCGGCGCGACGCGGCCGCCGAGCTGCTGCGCCATCGTCTGCATGCCGTAACAGATGCCGAGCACGGGCACGCCGAGCGTGAACACGGCATCCGGCGCACGCGGCGCCTGCCCCACGTGCACCGACTCGGGGCCGCCCGAGAGGATGATTCCGCGCGGCGCGAAGGCCCGAACTTCCGCGTCGCTCACGTCCCAGGGGTGGATCTCGCAGTAGACGCCGCACTCGCGCACGCGGCGCGCGATGAGCTGCGTGTACTGAGCGCCGAAGTCGAGGATCAGGATCCGGTCGGCGTGGATGTCCGGATGACCTGCGGCGGGACGTGCGGCGCTTTCCATCGGGTCAGGAGATGCGGTAGTTCGGCGCCTCTTTGGTGATGCTGACGTCGTGCACGTGGCTCTCGCGCACGCCGGCGCTCGTGATGCGCACGAAGCACGGCCGCGTACGCATCTCCTCGATGTTGTGGCTGCCGGTGTAGCCCATCGCCGCGCGCAGTCCGCCCGCGAGCTGATGGAGGATGGCGACGAGGCTTCCCTTGTACGGCACGCGGCCTTCGACGCCCTCCGGCACGAGCTTGTCGAGCTCGGTCGTCGTGTCCTGGAAGTAGCGGTCGGCAGAGCCGTGGCGGTCCGCCATGGCGCCGAGCGATCCCATGCCCCGGTACGACTTGTACGAGGCGCCCTGGTAGAGCTCGACGTCGCCGGGCGATTCTTCCGTGCCGGCGAAGAGGCTTCCGATCATGACCGCATGGGCGCCGGCGGCGATCGCCTTGGCGATGTCGCCGGAGAAGCGGATGCCGCCGTCAGAGATGATGGGCACGTCGGTGCCGGCGAGCGCCTTGGCCACGTTCGCGACGGCCGTGATCTGCGGCACGCCGACACCTGCGACGACGCGCGTGGTGCAGATCGAGCCCGGACCGATGCCGACCTTGACGGCATCCGCGCCCGCATCGACGAGCGCACGCGCCGCCTCGCCGGTCGCGATGTTGCCCGCGATGACCTGCTGGTCCGGCCAGCGCGCCTTGATGCGCGCCACGGTGTCGATCACGCCGCGCGAATGACCGTGCGCGGTGTCGACGACGATGACGTCCACACCCGCCTCGCGCAGCGCCGCGACGCGATCGAGCGTGTCGGGCGTGGTGCCCACCGCGGCGCCGACGCGCAGGCGACCGCCCTCGTCCTTGCAGGCGCGCGGGAATTCGGTGGCCTTCTGGAAATCCTTGACGGTGATCATGCCCTTGAGCTCGTCACCGTCGACGACCAGCACCTTCTCGATACGGTGCTTGTGCAGCAGCTCCAGCACCTCGTCCTTGGGCGCGTTCTCGCGCACCGTGATGAGGCGCTCCTTCGGCGTCATGACGCTCGAGACGGGGGCATCGAGCTTGGTCTCGAAGCGCAGGTCGCGGTGGGTGACGATGCCGACCACCTTCTTGCCGACGACGACCGGGACGCCGGAGATGCCGCGCGCCCGCGTCAGCTCGAGCACCTGGCGGATGGTGGTGTCGGGCGTGACGGTGATCGGGTCCTTGATCACGCCGCTCTCGTACTTCTTCACCCTTCCGACTTCGCGGGCCTGCGCCTCGATCGACATGTTCTTGTGAACGATGCCGATGCCGCCCTCCTGCGCCATGGTGATGGCGAGGCGGGCCTCGGTCACCGTATCCATGGCGGCCGAGATCATGGGCAGGTTGAGACGGATCCGGCGTGTCACGTGGGTCGACAGATCGACCTCGCGTGGGAGCACTTCCGAGTAGGCCGGAACTAACAGGACATCATCGAAGGTGAGCGCTTCTTCGAGGATACGCATGTGGCCGTGGGGGCCCTTCATGAGGGCCGGGAATGAAGCGCGCGATTCTACTGACAGGGGGCGGTCCGGTAAACCTCGCGGTGGCGGGGCCTGCCGGCCGTGAGCTATCGTCTCCCGCATGGCTTTCGTCTTCCCGCCCGGCACCGAGCCCGAGCGCGACGTCTATTCGGTCTCGCGCCTCAACCGCGAGGTGAGGCTCCTGCTCGAGCGCGGCATGTCCGTCATCTGGATCGAGGGGGAGCTGTCGAACTTCTCCCAGCCCTCCTCCGGCCACTGGTACTTCACGCTCAAGGACCGCGACGCTCAGGTGCGCTGCGCCATGTTCCGCCAGCGCAACATGCTGGTGGGCTTCACGCCCCGCGTCGGCCAGCAGGTCCTGGCACGCGCGAAGGTGAGCCTCTATGAGCCGCGCGGCGACTACCAGCTCATCGTGGAGCACCTCGAGGAGGCCGGCGTCGGTGCGCTGCGGCGGGAGGTCGAGCGCCTCAAGGCCAAGCTCGCGGCCGCGGGGCTCTTCGACCCCGCGCGCAAGCG
>QGVD01000016.1 GCA_003242685.1 Pseudomonadota bacterium
TCGTCCTCGGCGTGCGCTCCGACGAGATACAGCGCGATCGACTCGCTGCGCTCGACAGGCTCGTCGCACGTTACGGTGGCGTCGTCGTCCTCAAGGGCGCCGGTACGCTGGTCGGCGGCACGGGAAGGACGCCGGGCTTGTGCGAACGGGGAAATCCGGGGATGGCGAGCGCCGGAATGGGCGACGTGCTGACGGGTGCGATCGCCGGCATTCTCGCCCAGTGCCGCGATCCCTGGCGCGCGGCACGCGTCGGCGTGCTCGTCCATGCGATGGCGGGCGATGCAGTGGCACGTACCGGCGAGCGCGGTCTGCTTGCGAGCGACGTCGCACGCGAGCTGCGTACCTGCGTGAATCTCTGAGTGGCCGGCGCGCCGTGAGCTCCGGACGCGCCTCGTGGCTCTCTCCCGCGCCGGATGAGACCGAGCTCATCGGTGCAAGGCTCGCACGCGCACGGCCTCCGATCGATGCCGGACCGGCGATCGTGTATCTGAGCGGGGACCTCGGTGCAGGCAAGACGACGCTCGCCCGCGGCTTCCTGCGCGCGTGCGGGGTCAGTGGCCCCGTGCGCAGCCCGACGTTCGCGCTGCTGGAGACCTACGAAGTACCGCTCGGCACGGTCGTTCACATCGATCTCTACCGGCTGCGCGATCCCGACGAGCTCGAACCGCTGGGCCTCCGCGATCTGGCGCAGCCCGGGCACGTGTGGCTCGTGGAATGGCCGGAGTGCGCGCAGGGCCGGCTGCCGCCACCGGATCTCGCCATCCGGCTCTCGATCGAAGAGGGAGGACATCGCGTCACCGTCGATGCCGCAAGTGCGACCGGCGCCTCATGGCTCGCACGTGCGGTTGATCTCGAGGGAGAAGGATCGTAGATTACGCGGCAAATTACGCCGCGAAGTACATGAAAATAAAGATCTTTCTGCTAGGGGTTCTCGCGCTGCTGACGTGCGGCTGGAGCGGCGCACGGGCCGCCTCGAGCACCGCCGAGGTCCGCAGCCTCGAGCTTACGGGCACGAGGCGCGGGGCACGCCTCGTCCTCGATCTCTCGCGCAGCACGTCTCATGAACTCTTCACGCTCGACAAGCCGCGACGCGTCGTCGTCGATCTCAGGAACGCCGAGCTCGCCAAGGGCGTGCGCGTGCCGCAGGGGCAGGGCATCGTCCGTGAGATCCGTACCGGCACGCAGCCCGGCAGGACCCTGCGAGTCGTGCTCGACGTAGAAGCTTCCGTCGAGCCGCGCGCGCGCTGGGAGAACGGCGCCCGTGGCGGCCGCCGGCTCGTCGTCGAGCTCGGCGATGCGGCAAGTCTCGCGCGCAACGACGCGACGTCCGCGCAGTCTGCCGCGAGCGCTGCTGCAGCGCCTCGGAAGGAACCTCAGCCCATTCGCGCAGTTCACGCGCCTCGCGACACGAACCGCGACGTCGTCATCGCGATCGACGCGGGACACGGCGGCAAGGATCCCGGCGCGATCGGCCGCGGCGGAACGCGCGAGAAGGACGTGGCGCTCGCGATCGCACGGGCGCTCGCCGAGCGCATCAACGACGCCCCGGGGATGCGTGCGGTGCTCACGCGCGACGGCGACTACTACATCAGCCATCGCGAGCGGATCCGGCGTGCGCGTGCGGCGAACGCGGACATGTTCATCTCGGTGCACGCGGACTCGATCCGCAATCGGGACGTCTCGGGTGCATCGGTCTACATCCTGTCGCTGGACGGCGCGAGCAGCGAAGCCGCGCGGTGGCTCGCCGAGCGCGAGAACGCGGCGGACCTGATCGGCGGCGTCTCGCTCAGCGACAAGGACGACGTGCTCGCCTCAGTGCTGCTCGATCTTTCCCAGTCGGCAGCCATCAGCGCGAGCATGGCGGCAGCCGAGCGCGTTCTGCGGGCGCTCCGTGACGTCGGCGAGGTGCGCAAGCCTCAGGTGCAGCAGGCGGGCTTCCTCGTGCTCAAGTCGCCGGACATTCCTTCGCTCCTCATCGAGACGGCGTACATCTCGAATCCCGGCGACGAGAAGCGCCTGAGCACGAGCGCTCATCAGCGCAAGCTCGCCGAGGCGATCTTCAAGGGCATCCGCGGGTATTTCGAGGAGCATCCGCCGCCCGGGACGCGCTTCGCGCAGGCGCGGCGCGCGAATCTCGCAGGCGTCGTCGCGGGAACCACGACGCCCTGATCGCCTGTAAACTGCAGGGCACGATTGCCCGTCGTGTCCCGCGCATGCCCATCCGCATCCTTCCCGAAGAGCTGATCGATCAGATCGCCGCCGGCGAGGTGATCGAGCGGCCGGCTTCCGTCGTGAAGGAGCTGGTCGAGAACAGCCTCGACGCGGGCGCCCGGCGCATCGAGATCGACGTCGAGCGCGGCGGTGTCGGCCTCATTCGCGTGCGCGACGACGGCTGCGGCATCAGCGCCGACGAGCTCGCCGTCGCGCTCGCGCGGCACGCGACGAGCAAGATCGGGTCGTTCGAGGACCTCGAGAACGTATCGACGCTCGGCTTCCGGGGTGAAGCGCTGCCGTCGATCGCATCCGTCGCACGGCTGCGCCTCGCCTCGCGGACGGCGTCGGCAGAGCGGGGCGCGGAAGTGAGCGCGGACGGCGGCGATCTCTCGGCGGTGCGACCGGCAGCGCATCCGCCGGGGACGACGGTCGAAGTGCGCGATCTGTTCTTCAACGTGCCGGCGCGCCGCAAGTTCGTGAGAAGCGACGCGACCGAGGTCGGTCACATCGTGAGGCTGGTCGAGCGCCTCGCGCTCTCGCGCCCCGACGTCGCGTTCCGCCTGAGGAACGGCGAGCGCGTGCTGCTCGACGCGCCGGCCACCGATGCGGAGGACACGCGCATCGCTTCGGTGCTCGGTGCGGCGTTCCTCGAGAAGGCGGTGCCGGTGCGGCATTCCGCGGGTCCCGTGAGCGTCTCCGGCTGGATCGGACTGCCGACAGCGGCGCGTGCGCAGCCCGACGAGCAGTTCTGGTTCGTGAACGGACGCAGTGTGCGCGACCGCCTGCTCATGAACGCGGTGCGCCTCGCGTACCGGGACGTGCTGTATCACGGCCGGCACGCCGCGTACGTCCTGCATCTGTGGCTGGAGCCGCGCATGGTCGACGTGAACGCGCATCCTCAGAAACTGGAAGTGCGCTTCCGCGACAGCCGCCACGTACACGATTTCGTATTCCGCGCGATCGAACAGGCGCTCGCCGCGACGCGGCCGAGCGCTGCCGCAGCGCCTGCGGTTTCCGCATGGCCTCCGACTCGTGAATCCCGGCCGGAATCTGGATCACCCCGTTCGGCGCGTGGCGGCACGCACGCGCCGTCATCCGCAGTGCCGCGATTCACGCGCGAGCTCGATCTCGACGGCCCATCGGACTCACGGAGTCCCTGGGCCATCGCCGAGGCAGTCGGTACCTCCGCGCCGACGCCATCGTCCGTCGCGGATCGTCCGGCGACCGATGTCGATCAGCCGCTCGGAACAGCGCTCGCGCAGCTCCACGGCATCTACATCCTCGCCCAGAACCGAGAAGGTCTCGTGCTCGTCGACATGCACGCCGCGCACGAGCGCGTGCTCTACGAGCGGCTCAAGGCGCAGTACGCGCAGGGCGAGGTGCCCGCGCAGCACCTCCTCGAGCCCGTGGTCGTGGAGCTCAAGCCGCACGAAGTGGACGCGGTGCTCGAGGATCGCGGGGCATGGGAGAGGGCGGGCTTCGACATCGATGCGCTCGGTCCGCAAAAGCTCGTGGTGCGTCGCGTTCCGGCGCTGCTCTCGGGACAGGACGTCGCGCAGATCGTGCGTTCCGTCGTGCGCGATCTCGAGCTCGATACGGGCGTGCACCATCTCGACGACGCGGCGGATCGCTTTCTCGGCACACTCGCGTGCCGCACCGCGATTCACGCGCACCGGCGACTCACGATCCCCGAGATGAATGTGCTGCTGCGTCAGATGGAAGCGACGGACCGGGCGAACCAGTGCAATCACGGCCGGCCTACCTGGACGCGCCTCACGCTCGGTGAGCTCGATCAGCTGTTCCTGCGCGGCAGATAGGACGCACGATGGCGCAGCAGGGCGCACCCGCGGTGGTCCTCACGGGACCCACGGGCACCGGCAAGACGGACTGGGCGCTGCGTCTCGCCGAGGAGCTGCCGGTCGAGATCGTGAGCGTCGATTCGGCGCAGGTGTACCGCGGCCTCGACATCGGCACCGCCAAGCCCTCGCGCGAGATCCGTGCGCGCATACCGCATCACCTGATCGACATCCGCGATCCCGCGGAGAGCTATTCCGCGGGTCAGTTCGTCGCGGATGCTACGCGTCTCATCGATGAGATCTCCGCGCGCGGGCGGCTGCCGCTGCTCGTCGGCGGCACGATGCTGTACCTGAGGGCGCTCAGCGCGGGACTGTCGGAGCTGCCGCGGGCATCCCGGGAAGTGCGCGAGGAGATCGATCGCCGCGCCGAACGCGAGGGATGGGCGGCACTGCACGCGGAGCTCGGCCGCGTCGATCCCGAAGCGGCGGCACGGATCCATCCGAACGATCCGCAGCGTATCCAGCGGGCGCTCGAGGTGTACTACACGACGGGCAGGCCGCTCACCGAGCTGCAGCGCGAGCGGCGGGCCACGCAGCCCCCGCCGCACCTCCTGCGCTGGGCGCTCGTGCCTGCCGATCGCGCCGCCCTGCACCGGCGTCTCGAACGGCGTTTCCTCGAAATGATGGAGCGCGGGTTCCTCGACGAGGTGACAAACCTGCACAAGCGTGGCGATTTGACATCCCGGCATCCGGCGATCCGCGCCGTCGGATACCGGCAGCTCTGGGGGTACCTCGAAGGCGAATACTCCCTGGAGGAAGGCGTTCGCCGCGCCATCGCCGCGACGCGTCAGCTCGCGAAACGGCAGCTCACGTGGATCCGATCGGAGCGTGAAATCGAGTGGATCGACCCGGCCGAGCCGGGCGCGTACGAGAACTGGAGCACGAAACTCCGGTCGCGTCTCGGCAAGCTTGGCCGCTGATCCGGGCGGCGTGGTAATATCCCCCGCCGTGCCACGCCCCTGTACGGCACGGAGCTTGCTTGGATCCACCTCACGGAAGGTCGCGTGCGATCCTGACCCAACAACTACAGAACCCGCCAAAACAAGGAGAACCCGATGGCCAAAGGCCAGTCGCTGCAGGACCCTTTTCTGAACACTTTGCGCAAGGAAAGGGTGCCCGTATCCATTTATCTGGTGAACGGCATCAAGCTGCAGGGGCAGATCGACTCGTTCGACCAGTTCGTCGTGCTCCTCAAGAACAGCGTGAGCCAGATGGTCTACAAGCACGCCATTTCGACGGTCGTACCGTCCCGCAACGTGCGCCTGCCTCTGGCCGACGAATCCGCCCAGTCCTCGGAGAGCTCCTCCGAGTAATGTTCCTGCCGACGGAGTCGCCGAGTGTTCGAGCGCCCGCGCACCGGTGAGCGCGCGGTCCTCGTGCGCCTCGGCATAGGCGCACCCGTCGACCCCGAGGATCTCGAGGAATTCAGGCAGCTCGCGCTGTCGGCAGGGGTGCAGCCCGTGGCGACGGTCACCGGCCGGCGTGACCGGCCCGACCCTCGCTACTTCATGGGCAGTGGCAAGGCGGAGGAGCTGCGCGCCGTCGCCGAGTCGGAAGGCGCGGAGGTGATACTCGTGGATCACGCGCTCTCTCCGAGCCAGGAGCGCAATCTCGAGAAGCTCATCGGCAGGCGCGTGCTCGACCGCAACGGCCTGATCCTCGACATCTTCGCGCAGCGCGCCCGCAGCGCCGAAGGCAAGCTCGAAGTCGAGCTCGCGCAGCTCAAGCACATCTCGAGCCGTCTGGTGCGCGGCTGGACTCACCTCGAACGCCAGAGGGGGAGGGGCGGCGGCGTGGGCCTGCGAGGCCCCGGCGAGACCCAGCTCGAGACGGACCGGCGGCTCGTCGCGAAGCGCATTCACGTGCTCGAGCGGCGTCTCGATAAGCTCAAGCAGCAGCGCGAGACGGGGCGTCAGATGCGCGCGGAGATCCCCGTGCCGTCGGTCGCGCTCGTCGGCTACACGAACGCGGGCAAGTCCACGCTGTTCCGTGCGCTCACGGGCACGGAGGCCTACGTTGCGGATCAGCTCTTCGCGACGCTCGATCCGACGGTCCGGCGCATGATGCTGCCCGGCGGCGCGGGTGTCGTGGTGGCAGATACCGTCGGTTTCATTCGCGAGCTGCCTCACGAGCTCGTGGCGGCGTTCCAGTCGACCCTCACGGAGGCGCGCGAGGCGACCCTGCTGCTGCACGTCGTGGACGCGAGCGACCCGCGGCGCGAGGAGCGCGTCGAACAGGTGAACAAGGTTCTCGCAGAGATCGGCGCCGACCGCATTCCGCAGGTGCTGGTGTACAACAAGATCGACCGGCTGGGTGTGCCGCCCCGGGTCGAGCGGGATGCCGAGGGCAGAGCGCACACCGTGTGGATCTCCGCGGAGAAGAGGTTGGGGCTCGACGCGCTCGTCGGCGTGATCGCCGAGCGGCTCTCGCGCAGCGTGCGACGCGCGGTGCTCGGTCTGCCCGCGAGCGCCGGTGCATTGCGCGCGAAACTCTACTCCTCGGGTGCCGTGCGCGCCGAGCGCTCGCACGGCGACGGCTCGCTCGAGCTCGATGTCGAGCTGCCGGACGACGAGCTCATGGCGCTGGCGCGCAGCGCAGGTGTCAGGATCCTGCAGCTGCGGGAGTCCGATATGCCTTGTGTGCCCAGGAACGGGTACCTACAATCGCCCACTTCTCTCGGCGCGTCCAAGCTGCGCTAATCTGCATTATGTCGGGCGCTTGAGCGCGCGAGACCCACTATGGCGTGGAATCAACCTGGCGGTCAGAACAACAACCCCTGGGGGCGGCGCCCCGGACAGGGCGGCACCAGCCTCGATGAGCGTGTAAAGGACTGGCAGCGGCGGCTCGAGTCGATGCTGCGGCCGGGCTCCCGGGGTGAGGGCGGGGGAAGCTCACTGTTTCTGGCGGTGGGACTCGTCGTACTCGGTCTCTGGCTTCTGTCCGGCTTCTACCAGGTCAACGCCGCCGAGCGCGGCATCATCCTGCGCTTCGGACGTTTCGTCGAAGAACGGCTGCCGGGGTGGGGCTGGCGCTGGCCGTGGCCCATCGAGACGATCACCAAGGTCAACGTCGCGAACGTCAACAGCAGCGATTTCCGTTCGCGCGTCCTGACGGCCGACATCAATCTCGTCGATCTCAGCTTCGCCGTCCAGTATCAGCTCCGCGATCCGCAGAAGGTGCTGTTCCGCGTGCGCGATCCGGAAGCGACGCTCGAGCAGGTGGCCGCGAGCGCCATCCGTGAGATCGTCGGGCAGAGCGAGCTCGACGCCGTGCTCGTTGGCGCTACGCGCCCCGAGATCACGCGCAGGACGATGGAGCTCATCCAGCGCACGCTCGACTACTACAACACGGGCATCGTGGTGACGACCGTGAACCTCACGGACGTGCAGGTGCCCGAGGCGGTCGTGCCCTCGCAGCGAGATGCGAACAAGGCGCTCGCCGATCAGGAGCGTGTCGTGCGTGAAGCGCAGGCCTACGCGAACCGCATCCTGCCGGAGGCCGAGGGCCAGGCCGCGCGCATGCGTCAGGAAGCGGAAGCCTATCGCGCGCGCACGATCGCGCTCGCCGAAGGCCAGGCCGCCCGCTTCGAGCAGCTCGCGGAGGCCTACGCGAAGGCGCCTGCCGTGACGCGGCAGCGCCTCTACATGGATGCCATCGAGAACGTGCTGAGCCGCTCGCGCAAGGTGGTGCTCGACTCGAAGCCGGGCAGCGGAGCGGGAGGAAACATCCTGTACCTGCCGCTCGACAAGCTGATGGAACGTCGCGTGCCGGATTCCGACATGATGACCACCGAGACCCCGACGAGCACTCAGTCGAGTGAGCCCGAGTCGGTCACCATCGAGGGCCGCTCGCGAGGAGAACGCTGATGTCCTCGCGTGCCTTCCCCGTCGTCGTGCTCCTCGGCATCGCGGTCCTCGTCGCGCTCACCTCGCTCTTCACGGTGCGCGAGACGGAGCTCGCCATCCGCACCCGCTTCGGCGAGATCGTCGGCATGGGCTACGGTGCGGGGCTCCACTGGAAGTGGCCGATCGACCGCGTCGTCAAGTTCGAGAAGCGCATCCTGACGCAGTCCTTCCAGGGCGAGACCTTCCTCACGAACGACAACCGCGGGCTGATCGTCGACTTCTACATGAAGTGGCGCGTCGACGACGCGCCCGCGTACTTCCGCGCGACCGGCGGGCGCGAGGAAATCGCCGGCGATCGTCTCGCGGCGATCGTCAAGGACGGCATCAAGAGCGTGGTCGCTCAGCGCACGCTCGAGCAGATCGTCACGGCCGAGCGCGCGGCGGTCACGGGCGACATGTTCGAGCGCGCGAGCGCGGCCGTGCGCGACCTCGGGGTCGAGCTGATCGACGTGCGCGTGCAGCGCATCGATCTGCCCGAGGACGTCGCGGCACGCGTCTATCAGAGCATGAACCAGAACTTCGCGAAGCTCGCGAGCCGCCTGCGCGCGGAGGGCGCGAGCGCCGCGCTGCAGATCCGCGCACAGGCCGAGCGCCAGCGCACCGAGATCCTCGCGAACGCCGAGCGCGAGGCGCTGCGCATCCGCGGCGACGCGGACGCCCAGGCGACCGCCATCTACGCGCGCGCGTACTCGAAGTTCCCGGAGTTCTACGCCTTCTACCGGAGCCTTCAGGCCTACGAGCGCTCGCTCGGCAGGGAAGGCGACGTACTGGTGGTCACGCCGGACGGCGAGTTCTTCAAGTATCTCAAGAGCCCCGAATCGGGCGGACGCTGATCCGCCTCGATTCCCGCACCGTCGCAGGAAAGTCTCGTGTCGCTCGATCTTTCCGACCTGCTGGGCGCTCTCGCGCTGTTCTTCGTGATCGAAGGGATCGTTCCGTTCCTGAACCCGGCCGGCATGAAGCGCGCGCTGGCGCGCATACTCGAGATCGGCGACCGCGAGCTGCGCATCGCCGGGCTCGGCAGCATGCTCGTCGGGCTCGTGCTGCTGTATCTGGTCCGCTGAAGAGACCCACCGCCATGGGCAAGTTCGTCGTCGTCATCGGGACGCAATGGGGCGATGAGGGCAAGGGCAAGGTCGTCGACCTCCTGACCGAGCGTGCGGCTGCCGTCGCTCGCTTTCAGGGCGGTCACAACGCCGGCCACACGCTCGTGATCGGCGGGCGCAAGACCATCCTGTCGCTGATCCCGTCGGGCATCCTGCGGGAGCACGTGCGCTGCTTCATCGGCAACGGCGTGGTGCTGAGCCTCGAGGCGCTGCTCAACGAGAGCGACATGCTCATCCGGCAGGGCGTGCCGGTGTTCGAGCGGCTGCGCATCTCGCCGAACTGCCCGCTGATCCTCCCGTCGCACGTCGCGCTCGACCGCGCGCGCGAGCAGGCCCGCGGCGCGAACGCGATCGGCACGACGGGGCGGGGCATCGGTCCGGCGTACGAGGACAAGGTGGCGCGCCGTGCGGTGCGCGTCGCGGATCTGTTCCAGCGGGATCGCTTCGCCGCCAAGCTCGGCGAGCTCATCGATTTCCACAACTTCGTCCTGCAGCACTACTACCGCCATCCTCCCGTCGACTTCCAGAAGACGCTCGACGAGCAGCTCGCGTACGGCGAACGCATCGCGCCGCTCGTCGCGGACGTCACGCAGGCGCTGCACGAGCTGCGCGAGCAGGGGGCGAACGTGCTGTTCGAAGGTGCGCAGGGTGCGATGCTCGACGTGGACCTCGGCACCTATCCGTTCGTCACGTCGTCGAACACGACGGCCGGTTTCGCGGCCACCGGCACGGGCATCGGGCCGCGGGCCTTCGACGCGGTGATCGGCATCGTCAAGGCGTACACCACGCGCGTGGGCGCGGGTCCGTTCCCGACGGAAGTGTTCGACGAGTACGGCGAGCACCTCTCGCGCGTGGGTCACGAGTTCGGCTCGGTCACGGGCCGGCGCCGCCGCTGCGGCTGGTTCGATTCCGTGGCGCTGCGGCGCGCGATCGTGCATTCGAGCGTCTCGGGTCTGTGCATCACGAAGCTGGACGTGCTGGACGGGCTCGACACCATCCGCATCGGCGTCGGCTACCGGATCGACGGTCAGGTCGTCGCCGAGCCGCCGCTGTGCTCGGACGCTTACGCGGACGCCGAGCCGGTGTACGAGGAGCTGCCCGGCTGGCGGGAGTCGACCGTGGGGCTCACGAAGTTCGACGCGCTGCCGCGCAATGCGCAGCTCTATCTCGAGCGCATTCAGAGTCTGGTCGGCGTGCCGATCGATCTGATCTCGACGGGACCCGATCGCGACCAGATGATCGTTCTGCGTCACCCCTTCGAGTGACGCGGATTCTTCACGGTGCGGGCTCTATTCTGAGCAGCGCGCCGTCGTCCTCGTCGGTCACGACGTACAGCAATCCGTCCGGCCCCTGACGCACGTCGCGGATGCGCTGGTGGAGCTGCGTGAGCAGCGTCTCGCGGCGCAGCTCTTCCAGCTCATCGTTGAGCACCACGCGCTCGAGCCCGCCCGTGCGCGGAATCTCGCCGCGGCGCGCGCTGCCGACGAAGAGGTTTCCCTTCCATGCGGGGAAGCGGTCGCCGGTGTAGAACGTGAGTCCCGTGGGCGCGATCGACGGAATCCATATGAGGAGCGGCTGCTCGATTCCCTCCACGATGGGCACTTCCGAGATGCGCTTGCCTTCGTACGTGCGCCCGTAGCTGTACTCCGGCCAGCCGTAGTTCTTCCCCGGGAGAATCAGATTCACCTCGTCGCCGCCGTTCGGGCCGTGCTCCGCGGCGAGCACGGCGCCGGTGACCGGATGCACGGTGAGACCGAGCTGATCGCGGTGGCCGAGCGTATAGATCTCCGGCCGCGCACCGGGCCTGCCGACGAACGGATTGTCGGGTGGGGCGGAACCGTCCTCGCGCAGTCTCAGAACCTTGCCGTACACGCTGTCGAGCCGCTGCGCACGATCGTCGAACGGCGCGCCGGTCGTCATGTAGATCGTTCCATCCCTGCCGAACGCGATCCGTGATCCGAACGAGCCGCCGAGCTCGCCCGAGAACAGCTCTTCGACGTCCTTCAGCGTCCTGCCTTCGAGTCTGCCGCGCATGAGCGACACGTAGCCCTGACGTCTTGCGGGCGGCGTCGAGCCGCTCGGCGGCTCTACGGGCCGGTTGTACGTGAAGTACACCAACCCGTTCCGTTCGAAGCCGGGATGCAGCGCGATGTCGTGCAATCCGCCGCCGCGATAGGGAGGAACGACCTGAGGCACCCCGGCCACGGGTTCGGGGTCGAGCGCGGAAGCACGGCCAGGCTGGCCCACGGCATTGTGAACGAGGCGCAGCTGTCCGCCGCGCTCTGCGACCAGCGCATCACCCGACGGGAGGATCGCGAAAGCGAAGGGATGATCGAGTCCCTTGGCGACGACGACCACCCGGATCCGGTGCTGCTCGGCCGTGTCGAACACGTAGCTCGGCTCGGTGAGCTGCACGGGCGCGATGCCGATGTCCGGCTGCTGCGCGGTGATCGTCACGGGCAGGTAGAGAGCCGCGATCAGGCATGCCGCGGCCCGCCGAACGGGGCGGCGCTGGACCTCCGTCATGAGTTTCCTCCCTCGCCGAATGGCCGCCGGAATATACCCGACGCACCCCGGCACCGAGGGCCGCGCACGCACTCGAGCGACTGAGGGGCTCACTCGAGTCGCTCGAGGCAGACGGATGAACAGGTTGACTCAACGTTGTGCGGCACAACAAAATGGCCGTTCGTCCGCCGTCTGTCGCGTGAACGCAACGAAGATACATGCGCGACAGCTTCGTCGGCCGAACATCCCTGAGAGTTTGTGAGGCATTTCTGCCACAAGGGGGCAAGCTTGATGAGTTCTTGTCGATCAGCATCTGCCGTTCGTCTGAGCGTCCGTGCTGCGCTCGCATCCACCGTCGCGCTCGCACCGATCGTGACGATGGCGCAGGAAGCGGCGAGCACGGAGAGCGAAGGCCTGCAGGAAGTCGTGGTCACCGCACAGTTCCGTGAGGAGCGTCTGCAGGACGCGCCCCTCGCGATCACCGCGGTGACCGAAGACATGATGCGCGCGCGGGGTCAGGACTCGATCTTCGAAGTCACCCAGCAGGCGCCGAACGTGCAGATCAAGAAGGCGTCCGGACCGTACGGCGCCTCGACTTCCGCGTTCATTCGTGGTGTCGGACAGGCCGACTACAACTTCGCGTTCGAGCCGGGCGTGGGCATGTACATCGACGACGTGTACTTCCCGACGCTCACCGGTTCCGCGTTCGAGATCATCGATCTGGAGCGCGTCGAGGTGCTGCGCGGTCCGCAGGGCACGCTTCAGGGCCGCAACGCGATCGGCGGCTCGGTGCGACTGATCACCCGCAAGCCGACGGGCGACGGCGGCGGATACGCGGAAGTCACCGTCGGCCGTTTCGACCGTCTCGGTGCGAAGGCGGCGGGTGAGTTCGCTCTCGCGGACAATCTGTTCCTGCGTGTCACCGGTGCCTCGAATACGCAGGACGGCTACGTGAAGCGCATCGATTTCGCCTGCGCGAACCCGGAGCTCGCCGCCCAGCTCGGCATTTCGTCGTCGAGCACGGGACAGACCGGCTGTGAGCTCGGAACACTCGGAGGCCAGTCGTATACGGCGGGCCGCGCGCATCTGCGCTGGCTTCCCACTGACGATCTCGAGATCAACCTGATCGGCGATCTGACGAACGACCGTTCGGAAGCATCGGCGATGGTGCTGCTCGATGCGCACGACATCCCCGCCCTCGGTCCGGCATGGGGGCCCTGGTTCAACGTGAGCAAGGGTGGGTACTACACGTACGAGACTTTCGCCTCCACGACGAGCGGCTTCAATCCGTTCAGCGGTTTCGATCGGCAGCCGTACAGCACGCCGCCGATCAACCACTTCCAGGGCTGGGGCACGGCGCTCGTCGTCGATTACACGATCAACGACAGCCTCGCGATCAAGTCGATCACGTCGCACCGCGAGCTGGAGAACGACTTCGCCACGGCGCACGACGGGTCTCCGCTCGCCGGCGAGACGGGCTTCAACTGGCTCGACGGGCACGCCTTCCAGCAGGAGCTGCGCCTCAATGGCACGGCCGGTCCCGTCGATTTCACGCTGGGCCTGTTCTACTTCACGCAGAAGAACCGCCAGCGCAACCGCATCGACATCGGCTACATCTTCGGTGAAGGCGGCTTCGACTTCATCAGCGACGAGGTCGCCGACTCGAAGAGCCGCGCCGCCTTCGCGCACGCCGTGTGGCACGCGACGGACCGGCTGAACGTGACGGTGGGCCTGCGCTACAGCGACGAGGAGAAGAATCAGCTCCTCTCGCGCCTCAATTCGGGCGACGGAGGCCTGACCGCCTCGGAGCTGTGCGCATTCAAGTACGCGGTCGGCTTCGGTGCCTGCTTCGGCGCGCCGAGCCCGCTGTCTTCGCTCTACGAAGCGGGCGGCTACGCGCCGGTCGTCACCTTCGCGGACGATCGCATCGACTACCGCATCAGCATCGACTACCGGTGGTCGGACTCGTTCATGACGTACGTGACGAACTCGACGGGCTTCAAGAGCGGCGGCGTGTCGCCGCGGTTCTTCTACGCGACGCACATCCTGCCGTTCGGCATGGAGGAGCTCGACGCCTACGAGATCGGTTTCAAGTCCGATCTGTTCGACCGGCGCCTGCGCTTGAACGGTGCGCTGTTCCTGAACAAGTACAAGGATCAGCAGATCGGTGCACCGGGCAGCGTCTGCCCGGGTCTCGATCCGCCGACACCGTGCCTCGCGATCGTCAATGGGCAGGACTCGGAGTACAGGGGTGCGGAGCTCGAGGCCACCTTCCGGCCGGCGCCGGCCACGCTGATCGACTTCTCGGCGAGCTGGATCGACGCCAAATACACGCGCATCGATCCCGCGGTGCTCGAGAATTCGAACTTCATCCGCGATCCGGATGCGCCTCCCGGCATTCCCGAGTACAAGCTGAGCCTCGGCGTGCAGCACGGCTTCGCGCTGCCGAACGGCAGCACGCTCACGCCGCGCATCGATTACAGCTACGAAGCGGAGCGCAAGCCTGCGGTCTCGAACGCGGCCAGCGTGCCCGCCTTCGGTCTGGTGAATGCGCGGGTGACGTGGCTCTCCGCGGACGGCGAGTGGGAGACGGCGCTCGGCGTGACCAACCTCACCGACAAGTACTACTTCTACAACGTGTTCGACATCTCGACCTCGGGCGCCTGGACGGCTGCGCAGCCCGCACCTCCGCGCGAGTGGTCGTTCACGGTGCGTCGCAGCTTCTGATCCGACGCTGCGGAACGATGACCGCCGCCCTCCGGTGTGCCAGCGCCGGAGGGCGTTTCTTTTTCGTGGAACCGTGCGCCCGTATACGGCCTACGGCTGTGAGGCCAACGGATCCTCGAGATCGAACTCGATCTGCGTGATGCTGCGGCCCTGCACGGCCACCGCAACCTTGTACGCCTTGCCCGCCGGGAGGCTGCTCGTGTCGGCGGAGAAGTGCACGTGCACCTGCCCGGGACGCACGGTCTTCGTTTCACCGCCGAGCTCTTCGTTCTCCGGTCCGCGCCAGATCACTTCGATCGGTGTGCCCGGAGGCGCATGGACGACGCGCATGGAGAGGTGCACCTGCTCGCCGATGTTGAAGGTGGATTTCTCGGACAGCGCGGTCACTGCGCCGTCGTTCCCCAGCTCTGCGCCCAGGCGGAACTGCGTGAGCTCGATCGGCCGGGTCGTGCCGGACGTGCGACCCGGAGCGCCACCGGAGTCGGGCGCGCAGGCGGCGAGAAGCGTCGCGAGCACGGTCATGGTTCCGGCGAGCTTCAGGGATCGGGCACGTCTCCTCAGGGATCGCATGCGGGACTCTCCTTGCCGCTTCGTCAATCGCCCGTCGGGGATACACGGAACCGCTTCACGGACGGCAGCGCACTGAGCGCGACGCTGAGCCGGCTCGCGTTCTCGGCCCGGTCCGTGCGAATGGTCATGCGGTACTCGAAGTAGTTCTGCACGGCGTCCAGCCGGTAGTTGAGGTTCGCGATGGTGAAGCCGTGCTCGGCGAGGAGCCTGCGCATGTCGGCCTCGGGCATCACTTCCCCGCGGGCGAATCTCACGAGGAACTGCGCGTAGAACTGCGAGGGAATGCGGTTCTCGATCCAGCGGAAGATCGAGAGCGTGCCGAACGTGAGGATCGTCGCGAAGACGGCCGGAACGTAGAAGCCGATGCCGACCAGGATGCCGATCGCCGCGGTGGTCCAGATCGACGCGGCGGTCGTCAGTCCGCGCACGGACAGGCCCTCGCGCATGATCGTGCCGGCACCGAGAAATCCGATTCCCGTCATGATTCCCTGTGCGAGTCGCGTCGGATCGAGCGCCACGCGTCCCTGGAAGAGCTGCGGAAACCAGCGCGTCTCGTAGACGGTGACCATCATCAGCAGCGCGGTGGACATGCACACCAGCGCGTGCGTGCGGAAGCCCGCGGGCCGGCCGTGATAGCTGCGCTCGAGACCGATCAGGCCGCCGATCACCAGGGCTGCGATCAGGCGCAGTGCGATCTCGATGTACACCGGGTCGGAAAGCAGCTTCTGCATGCTCGTCGTTCCGCGCCGCGCCGGACGCGCGGACTCACCACAGCGGCCCTCCGCGGTTCCTCTCCACTTCGTCGGCCGTCACGCGCGGCACGTCCGCGCCGCAGCCGGTGCGCACGTAGTTCAGCACGCTCGCGATCTGATCGTTGCGGAGCGTCGGATAGAAGGGCGGCATGCCGAACGGCCGCGGACTGCCCTCCGTCCCCGGAGGATAGCCACCGTAGAGCACGATTCGAATGGGATTGGCCACCGAATCCATGCACACCGCACGATTGCCCGCGAGGGGAATGGCCGCCGGAAGCCGGCCTTCGCCTCTCTCGCCGTGGCAGTCCGCGCAATGCTCCATGTAGATCTCGCGTCCGCGCGCGAGGGAACCCGTGAGAGGTGCCGATGCGAAACCTGCACCTGCATCCGGCGGAGCGCCGTCCACCGGCAGTGACTTGAGATATACCGCCATCGCGTGCAGCTCACCCGGATGGACGTGCTGCAGACTCTCGTAGACCACTTCCGCCATCGGCCCGAGCGCGGAGGCGTGCGGTGCCGACTGCGTACGGCCCGTGCGCAGGAAGGTGACGATGTCTTCTTCGCTCCAGTGCTGCACGCCGGCTTCGCGCGCGCGGGTCAGGCTCGGGGCGTACCAGTCGAGCACGAGGCCGCCGGCAGGGTTGTCGCTCGACTGAATGGCGCCCAGCGCATTGCGCGCTTCATGGCATGCGCTGCAGTGGGCGACGCCCTGAACGAGATAGGCACCACGGTTCCACTCCGCGCTCCGCTCCGGATCGGGCTCGTAGACGCCGGGGCGGAAGAAGAGCGCACGCCACGCCGCGAGCAGCCAGCGCTGGTCGTAGGGGAATCGCAGCTCGTGCGGACGGTTCTCGCGCCGTACCGGCTTCAGCGTCCGGAGGTACGCGAACATCGCGTCCGCGTCGCGCCGGCTGATCTTCGTGTAGTTGGTGTAGGGAAAAGTCGGGTACAGCAGCCGCCCGTCGCGGCTGCGCCCCTCATGCAGCGCGCGCCAGAAATCGTCCGACGTCCAGTTGCCGATGCCCGTCTCGGGATCGGGCGTGATGTTCGGTGTCACGAACGTGCCGAACGGAGTGGGGATGGCGCGTCCGCCCGCGAACGGTTCACCACCGCGCGCCGTGTGGCACGGGCCGCAGTCGGCAAGGAGCACGAGCGCGCGGCCGCGCTCGACTTCGTTCGCGGTGTCTGCGAAGAGCGGCGGAGGCGCTTCGCCCCCGGTTCTGTCCTCGACACGCAGCCGCGAAAGCAGCACCAGGGCCAGGATCGCGAGCGCGATCACCGCAAGAACGATCCTGCGCTTCATGGTGCCGCCTGCGTGTTCTCGGGGATGCTGCCGCAGCGCATGGGCGGCTCCTGCTCGAAGGCGGGATCCGGTCGAGTGTTCTCGGGCACCGGCTGGACGGCGAGCCACGCCGCTACCGCTGCGAGATCCTCGCGCTCGAGTCGCCGCGCGATCTCGGCCATGCAGTCGGGCTCGTGCGCGCGGCGTGAGCCGCTGCGCCACGATCCCATCTGGGCGATGAGGTAATCGTCCGGCAGACCGAGCAGGCCGGGCACGGACGGCTCGACTCCCATCAATCGACTGCCGTGGCATGCACTGCAGGCCGGAATCTCGCGCTGCGCGTCGCCTTCGGTCGCGAGCACGCGGCCGCGTTCGAGGAGCGCCGCGTCGACGTTCGGACGCTGCGGAGGCGGATAAGGCAGCTCCTGTGCGGCGAAGTGCGCGGCCATCTCGAGCAGGAACTGCTCGGTCTGCCGCTCGGTGAGATAGGTCATCATCGGAAAGTGACGGCGGCCGTCACGGAAGTTGACGAGCTGGTTGTAGAGGTACCCCGCGGGCTTGCCCGCGATGCGCGGGTAGTACCCTTCGCTCGTCGCACGCCCCTCCGCGCCGTGGCAGGGCGTGCAGGCACGGACACGCTGGGCGATGGTATCCAGTTCGGTCGCGGATGGTTCGGCAGCGCTCGCGGCGAGGCTCAGACCTCCGAGCAGCACGATGGGCAGAAGAAGCGGTTTCAAGATGATCGATGTCCTCGTTCGTCACAGCGTGCAATGATGAACGAAGAGATTCTCCGCGAACGAGGGGTTCCGGTTCCACTGTGGAATCCACGCCTGGATCATCCGGTCACGCTGCGCATCCAGCTCGGCCGGACGCGACAGAAATCCTCGTCTCGTGAGCTTTTCCTTCTCGGTCGATTCGGTTGCACCGGCGTTCGGGCTGTCAGGTGCGCGGACTGCCAGTATGATGCGCCCGAAACGGCCGGCCCGCCTCGCTCCATCGACGATCGGTCGAGAGGTCGCGTGCGAGCCCGTCCGCGGTGTGCGCGTGAAGCAGGTGAAGTAGGGGCCCGCCATCCGTCGGGCGCGTCACGAATACCGATGAGGCCATGACGGGCTGCGTGACAGGCTCACCGGCCGGCACGACCCGTCGCTGAAGGGGAATTGTCATGTCCGAGCACGATGATTCGATCAGGCGTTCACTGTCGGAGTCCGGTCGCGCCCGCCGCCGGTTTCTGGAGAGCACCGCGCTCGCCGCGGTCGGAACCTCCGCATCGGTGCTGGTGAGCGCGCAATCGTCGTCGTCCGCACCCTCCGCCGCGCCGGCGAACTGCCCGTCGGTGCCCACGCCGATGCGGGAGGTCGAGGGCAAGGTCGCCTTCATCACCGGCGGCTCGAGCGGTATCGGACTCGGCATCGCCCGGGCGTTCACCGATGCGGGCATGAAGGTGGTGATCACCTACCGCACGAAGTCGAACCTCGACGAGGCGATGAAGTATCTCGCCAGCGCCGGCAACCGCGTGCACGCGATAAACCTCGACGTCACCGACCGCGCGGCGATGGAAAAAGCAGCCGAGGAAACCGTGCGCGTATTCGGCAAGGTGCACGTGCTCGTGAACAACGCCGGTGTCGGTGTCGCGGGACCACTCAGCACGGCGACCTACGACGACTGGGACTGGGGCATCGGCGTCAATCTCAACGGCGTCTTCAACGGAATCCGGACCTTCCTGCCGCGCATTCAGTCGCACGGCGAGGGCGGGCACATCATCGCCACGTCTTCCCTCGCCGGACTCATCGGTCACGGCGCGCTCGGCGTGTACACCGCGTCGAAGTTCGCGGTGGTCGGCATGATGGAAGCGCTGCGTACCGAGTTCATCACTTCGGGAGTCAACATCGGCGTGACGGTGTTCTGCCCGGGCGTCGTGAACACGAACATCGCCAACTCGGAGCGCAACCGTCCGCCGGAGCTCTCCGACGATCGCGGTGGCCGTCCGCCGCCTCCGCCGCCTTCGCGTCCGCGGGAGGGGGTGCCGCCTCCGAGCGGTCCGGCGCCGGGGATGGATCCTCTCGAGGCAGGACAGCGGGTGCTGCGCGGCATGCAGAACAACGATCTGTACGTGCTGACGACGCCCGAGTTCGAGGAGGACTTCAGAGCGCGAGGCGAGGCCATCCTCGCTTCGATACCGCTCGACGTGAATCCGTCGCAGGAGCGCATCGCGTTCGGCAGGATGATCGCCGGTCCGCAGATCTACGCCGCGGAGCGGGACCGCAGGCTCTGTCAGCGGGCGCAGGGCCGCAAGTCCTGATGGGCACGCTCATCCGGCGCGGCGGCTGCATTGCCGTCGCGCCACGGACGGCTGAAGCTTCGATCCCAGGCCGGCCCGGTGCGTACGTGCGACGAAGGAGGTGGGTCGGATGACCTCGATCCAGACGATTCTTGCGGCAACCGATTTCTCGGAAGACGCGGACCGCGCCGCTCACCGTGCGGCCCTGCTCGCGGCCGGCCACGGAGCGCGACTGCGACTGCTGCACGTCGTGCAGACGGATGCTCTCGAGGAGCTGCGCACGCGGCTGGGTCTGGCGGCGGACGTCAAGGACAGGCTGAGCGAAGACGCGGGGCGTCGCCTCGCAGCAATTGCGGAGAAGCTGCAGAAGGCGTCGAACGTTCAGGCGGAATGCGTCGTGCGCTCGGGGAGAGTGCGCGACGAGATTCTCGCGGAGGCCGACCATGCCGATCTGCTCGTGGTCGGCGCGCATGGAACGAGCCGGACCCGGGAAGCGCTCCTCGGTACGGTCGCCGACCGGATGCTGTACCTCGGCCGCCGTCCGATTCTCGTGGTTCGCAATGACCCGGTGAAGGATTACGCGAAGGTGCTCGTGCCCGTGGACTTCTCTGTCCACTCCATCGCCGCGCTGCAGTTCGCACGGCGCCTCGCACCCGACGCGCAGCTCCACGTCTTCCACGCCCACTCGGATCGTTCCGAAGGCACGCTGTTCCTCGCCGACGCTCCCCGGGAAGCCATCGAGAAGCACCGCTCCGCGTCGCGCAACGCGGCGCTGGAGAACGTCACGGGACTCGTCGGCAAGGCGCTCCCGGGCGACCCCAGGGTGACGTGGTCAGTCGACGACGGTGACGCGAAGTTCCTGATCAGTGAGGAGGCGAAGCGGCAGGGTGCCGACGTCATCGTGATGGGCAAGCACGGACACTCGCTCCTCAGCGAGCTGTTCCTCGGCAGCTCGACCCATGCCACGGTGGCAAGGGCACACTGCGACGTCGCGGTCGTCCCGCAGGATCCGAGAATCTGAGCGTCTACGCGGGCGTTTCAGGGAGCGGCGCGGGACGGTTCGCGGCGAAAACGCGAAGAGAGGGATGGTGCCCAGGAGAGGACTCGAACCTCCACGGTGTTACCCGCTAGTACCTGAAACTAGTGCGTCTACCAATTCCGCCACCTGGGCAGGTACCGCAAAGCCCGGAACTTGGCCGCTCCGGAGCGAGCGGCGAAATGTACGCAGGGGGTCGGGAGCTGTCAATTGAAGTCTAGACGAGGCCGGTTCGGCCGCCGCGATCGGCGCGCCGCAACCAGAAAATCCCGGCATTCCAAGGCCGGCGAGCGCCGCCAGGAGCGGGAAGCCCGGAGCCCGCGCCGCCCCGCGGGCTCCACGGACGCTCGTGCGGGCGGTGTTGTGGAAGGCACCGTGACCGCGCACCGTGCCGGCTACGGTTTCGTCCGCGTCGAAGGCCTGGCCGACAGCGTGTTCCTGCCCCCGGCACAGATGCGCGGCGTCATGCACGGCGACCGGGTGCGGGTGAGCCTGGCGCGCGATGCGCTCGACCGGTGGGTCGGGCAGCTCGACAGCGTCGTCGGCCACGCGGTGAACGCCTTCCTGGGAACGCTCGAGGTGTACGGGAAGGCCGCCTGGGTAACGGCCGCCGACCGCCGCCTCCAGCTTCGCTGCTCCGTCGCGCCGTCCGATCTCCATGGCGCGCGCAACGGTGACTGGGTCATTGCCCGCATCGTCCGCCGCCCGGGACCGGCCTCGCCCGGAGTCGCCCGTATCGAGAAACGGCTCGATCCGGACCGCCCGGTGGAGCTCGCGACGGAGTCGGCGATCGCCCGCTTCGATCTGCCGTGTGAATTTCCCGCGGCGGCACTGCGCGAGGCGCAGGCCTTCGGAGACCGCGTCGATCCGCGTGCTCTCAAGGGCCGGGTCGACCTGCGCGACATGCCGCTCGTCACCATCGACGGCGAGAGCGCGCGCGACTTCGACGACGCCGTGTACGCCGAGCCGCATCCGGGCGGTTTCCGGCTCGTCGTGGCGATCGCCGACGTGAGCCACTACGTGCGGCCGGGCACCGAGCTCGACCGCGCGGCGCAGGAACGCGGCACGTCGGTGTACTTCCCGACACGCGTGCTGCCGATGCTGCCGACCGCGCTGTCGGACCATCTCTGCTCTCTTGCGCCGCACGTCGATCGCCTGTGCTTCGCCGCGGACATGATCGTCTCGCGTCGGGGAGCGCTGAAGTCCGCGAAGTTCTATCCGGCGGTCATGCGCTCGGCGGCGAGGCTCACCTATTCGCTCGTCAACGAAGCGCTCTTCGAAGGGCGGGTCGCCGCACGGCGCGAGATCGGTCCGCTCGTGGAGCGTCTGCTGCCGCTCGTCGACGTGTACCGCGCGCTGCACCGTGCGCGCATGCGCCGTGGCGCGCTCGATTTCGACGCCGCCGAAGCGGAATTCCAGATCGATTCGGCCGAGCGCGTGCGCGCGATCGAGCTGCGCGTGCGCAACGACGCGCACCGGCTGATCGAGGAGTGCATGATCCTCGCGAACGTCGCCGTCGCGCGCGAGCTCAAGCGCACGGGGAAGCCGACGCTCTACCGTGTGCACGGCCAGCCCGAGGAGCAGAAGCTCGATCGGCTGACGGCGACGCTCGCCGCTCTCGGCATCGACGCGCGCATTCCGGAAACCGTGGCGCCGCGCGATCTGCAGGCGATCACGCGCCGGCTCGGCGACTCCGCGGAGCGGCCGTTCATCGAGTCGCTGATCGTGAGGGCGATGCCGCAGGCGGTGTATCAGCCGGTCAACATCGGGCACTTCGGACTCGCGCTCGAGCACTACGTGCACTTCACGTCGCCGATCCGCCGCTACCCGGATCTCGTCGTGCACCGGACGCTGAAGGCGCTGATCGGCGCGCGCGACGGCGCGGTGAATTACTCGGAAGACGAGCTGGCACCGCTCGGCGAGAGCCTCTCGAGACTCGAGAAGCGTGCCGACGAGGCGGACCGCTACGTCGCCACGTTCCTCAAGTGTCATTACCTTCGTGAGCGCATCGGCCAGACGTTCCGCGGTCTCATCACGACGGTGGTCGAGTTCGGCTGCTTCGTGCAGATTCTCGACGTGGCGGTGGACGGGCTGCTCCACATGGACAATCTGCGCGACGACGACTACGTGATGGAGCCGGACGGTCACGGCTGGGTGGGACGGCGCACCGGTCGGAGGCTCCGCACCGGCGCTCACGTGAGCGTGATCGTCACGGCCGTGAATCCCATCGAAGGTCTGGTCGATCTCGATCTGGCGGAGTGATGCGCGGGGTCGAGACGATCTACGGTCTGCACGCGGTGCAGAGCCTGCTCGAGCGGCATCCCGAGAGGGTGCGGCTCGTCCGCATAGCCGAGCGGCGCGACGACGCGCGCGTGCGCGCGCTCCTCGAGCTCGCGCAGCGGCACGGCCGCGCCGTGCAGCGCGTGGATGCGCAGACGCTCGAGCGCCTGCTCGGCGATGTCGCCCATCAGGGCGTCGCTGCGGACATCGAGCCTCTGCCTCCCTGGACCGAGGACGACCTGCTGACGGCGCTCCAGACCGCCGAGCGGCCGCTCATCCTCGCGCTCGACGGCGTGCAGGACCCGCACAACCTGGGGGCCTGTCTGCGCACCGCGGATGCCTGCGGAGTGCTCGCGGTGATCGTCCCGCGCGACCGCGCGGCACAGGTCACCGCGACGGTCCGCAAGGTGGCGGTCGGGGCCGCGGAGACGGTGCCGGTCGTCGCCGTCACCAATCTCGTCCGCACCCTCACGCTCCTCAAGGACGGCGGGCTCTGGGTCGTCGGCGCCGATGCCGACGCGCCGAAGTGGGCTTACGAGGTCGACCTCACCGGCCCCGTCGTCGTCGTCATGGGCGCAGAGGGCAGGGGGCTGCGGCAGCTCACACGTCAGACCTGCGATTTCATGGTCCGCCTGCCGCGACTCGGGGCCGTCGAGAGCCTGAACGTGTCGGTTGCGACCGGAATGCTCCTCTATGAGGCAGTCCGCCAGCGGTCGCTCGCCGCGGCAGGTTCAGGCTAAGTGCCTGATTTTTCGAATCTGCTCCCCTCATCCGACGTTGCGGTTCCGGCGGCGTTTGAGTATGCTGCGCGCCCCTTCGACAAAGGGCCGGGGCGGCGCCCGCGGTGGGCGTTCCGACCGATTCTCCTTGCCACACCGGAGCAGGCCTCGCATCGGGTGGCTGCTTAATCCGTAAGGAGGACACATGAGGCATTACGAGATCGTGTTTCTGGTCCATCCGGACCAGAGCGAACAGGTCCCCGCCATGATCGAGCGCTACAAGGGCATGATCGCGGCCGGGGGCGGACGCATTCACCGCCTCGAGGACTGGGGGCGCCGCCAGCTCGCGTATCCCATCGCCAAGGTCCACAAGGCGCACTACGTTCTGATGAACATCGAGTGCGACCAGAACACGCTGAACGAGCTCACGGGCGCGTTCCGCTTCAGTGACGCGGTCCTGCGGCACCTGGTCGTGAAGATGGATTCCGCCGTCACGGAGCCCTCGCCGATGGCGAAGTCCGAGGACGACGACGGCCGCCGCGAGCGCAGCAGCCGCGAGGAAGCGCCGGCGCCTGCCGCGTCCGGCGAAGCAGCCGCCACCACCGAGCGCGCCTGAGCGAGTTAGGATACCAACATGAGCCGCTTTTCACGTCGCAGGAAGTTCTGCCGCTTCACCGCCGAGGGTGTGAAGTCCATCGACTACAAGGACCTCGCTACCCTCAAGAGCTACATCACGGAGACGGGCAAGATCGTGCCGAGCCGCATCACCGGCACGAAGTCGTTCTATCAGCGCCAGCTCGCCACCGCCATCAAGCGGGCGCGCTACCTCGCGCTGCTGCCCTACACCGATCAGCATTGAGGTTGCAGCCATGGAAGTGATTCTGCTGCAGAAGGTCGCCAACCTCGGCAACATCGGTGATCGCGTCAAGGTGCGGCCCGGTTACGGCCGCAACTACCTGCTGCCGCAGGGCAAGGCGACGCTCGCCACTCCGGAGAACGTCGCGAAGTTCGAGGCGCGCCGCGCCGAGCTCGAGCGTATCGCGCGCGAGGAGCTGGAGAACGCTCAGCGGCGCGCGGAGGCTCTGAAGGACTTCCGGCTGACCATCACCGCGAAGGCCGGTACCGAAGGCAGGCTCTTCGGTTCGATCGGTACGGCGGACATCGCCGAGGCGTGCACCCGCGCCGGCCACGAGGTCGCGCGCAGCGAGGTGCGCCTGCCCAACGGTCCGCTGCGGATGGTCGGTGAGCACGTCGTGAGCCTGCACCTGCACGCCGACGTGGACGTGCCCCTGCACATCACGATCGTTCCGGAAGAGTAACGGGCAGACACACGCGCGAGGCTGCCGTTGGCCAGCCCTGCCAAAGCCACCCGGGGTACGGACGCGCTGATCGACGTCCGTACCCCGCCGCACTCGGTGGAGGCGGAGCAGGCCGTGCTCGGCGGCCTCATGCTCGACGCGTCGGCCTGGGACAACGTGGCCGACGTCCTCCGTGCCGAGGATTTCTACCGGCCGGACCATCGCCTCATCTTCAACGCCATCGGCGCGCTCGCGCAGGAAGGCAAGCCCGTCGACGTCGTCACGGTCTCAGAGCAGCTCGAGCGCACGCGTGAGCTGGAAGCCGCCGGCGGCCTGGCGTATCTCGGTGCGCTCGCGCGCGACACTCCCACGGCGGCCAATGTGCGCGCCTACGCGGAGATCGTCCGCGAGCGCTCGCTCATGCGGCAGCTCATCTCCATCGGCTCCGAGATCGCCTCATCCGTCTTCAACAACGAAGGCCTGACGGCCCGCGAGCTCGTCGACCGCGCCGAGCAGCGCGTGTTCGAGATCGCGGAAGCGGGCTTCCGCGGTCGCGATGGAGCGATCGCGGTGCGGAGCCTCCTGCCGCAGATCATCGACCAGATCGACGAGTGGCACACGAATCCCGACAAGATGCGGGGCCTGCCGACGGGCTTCACGGACTTCGACCGCATCACGGGCGGGCTGCGGCCGGGTGATCTCATCGTCGTCGCGGGCCGTCCATCGATGGGCAAGACCACGCTCGCCGTGAACATGGCCGAGTACGCGGCGATCCATCCCGAGATCCGCGCGTCGGTCGCCATCTTCAGCATGGAAATGCCCGCGGAGCAGGTGATCACGCGCATGCTGTCCTCCATCGGCGGTGTGCCGCTGCAGAACCTGCGCAGCGGCCGCATTTCGGACGAGGACTGGGTGCGCATCACGAGCGCGACGAGCCAGCTTTCCGAGGCGAAGATCTTCGTCGACGAGACGCCGGGTCTCTCGCCGACGGAGCTGCGTGCCCGCGCACGGCGCATCAAGCGCGAGCACGGACTCGATCTCGTCGTCGTCGACTACCTGCAGCTCATGCAGGTCCCGGGCAACAAGGAGAACCGCGCGACGGAGATCTCGGAGATCTCGCGCGGCCTCAAGGCGCTCGCGAAGGAGCTCGCGGTTCCCGTGATCGCGCTTTCGCAGCTCAACCGCAGCGTCGAGCAGCGCCAGGAGAAGAAGCCGGTGATGTCCGACCTCAGAGAGTCGGGCGCCATCGAGCAGGACGCGGACATGATCCTCCTCATCTACCGCGAGGAGGTCTACGACAAGAACACGACGAAGAAGGGCATCGCGGAGATCGATCTCGCGAAGCACCGCAACGGCGAGATCGGCACCTTCCTCCTCACGTTCCAGGGTCAGTTCACGCGCTTCGTGAACTACGTGCCCGACTCCTACGCCGAGGGCATCCTCAGGTGAGCCGGCTCATCCGGGCCGTCATCGACAAGCAAGCCCTTCGCCACAATCTTCGTATCGTGCGCGAGCGCTCCGACGGCGCGCGCGTGATGGCCGTGGTCAAGGCGAATGCCTACGGCCATGGACTCGTGCCGACGGCGCTCGCGCTCGACGAAGCGGGCACGGATGCCTTCGCGGTCGCGCGCCTCGAGGAAGGGCTCGCGCTGCGCGCCTCGGGCATTTCCCGCCCCATCGTGCTGCTCGAGGGCGTCTTCACGCCGGGTCAGCTCGCCGAAGCCGCACGTCATTCGTTCGAGCTCGTGGTGCACGATCCGCTGCAGATCGAGCTGCTCGAGCGCTCGAGCGAGACGCGCCGCTGCGTGGTGTGGATCAAGATAGACACGGGCATGAACCGCCTCGGCTTCCGGCCGGGCGAGTTTCCGCAGGCGCTCGAGCGCATCGAGCGGCTGCGCAGCGCGCCGCGCGAGATCCGGCTGCTCACACATCTCGCGCGCGCCGACGAGCCGGAGAACCCGATGACGCGCGATCAGTGCGCGCGCTTCGCCGAGCTCGTGCGCGGTCTGGGATACGCGACCAGCATCTGCAACTCCGCCGGCATTCTCGGGCCCGAGATCATCCGTGCCGACTGGGTACGGCCGGGGCTTGCGCTCTACGGCGTGTCGCCTTTCGCCGAGCGGCGCGGATCCGATCTCGGTCTCAGGCCCGTGATGAGCTTCGAAGCCACGGTGATCGCGACGCGTCGCGTGCCTCAGGGAGAAACCGTGGGCTACGGCGGCGCCTGGCGCGCGGAGCGCGATGCGCGCATCGCGATCGTGGCAGCAGGCTACGGCGACGGAGTGATGCGCTGCCTGCCGAGCGGTACGCCCGTGCTCATCGAGGGCCGCCGCGCGCCGCTCGTCGGACGGGTGTCGATGGACATGGTCGCCGTCGACGTCTCGGAGCTTCCGCCGGTGCGTGTCGGCGCGCCCGCGACGCTGTGGGGCGGAGAAGGGCTGCCGGTCGAGGAGATTGCCCGCTTCGCGGGCACCATTCCCTACGAGCTCCTCTGCGGCGTGCGCCAGCGCGTGCCGCGCGAATTCGTCGGCTGAACGCGGCACGCGCCCCGGAGGCGCATGCAGCGCTGTCGCGCCGGGGAGGGAAGAGTGAAGCGGGTGACCTCTCAGGTCTCGAAGAAGCCCATTTTCACGCCGGCGAGCTGAATGATGTCGTTGTCCTTCAGCTTCGTGGCCTGGGGGCCGATCGGCGTGCCGTTGACGAGCGGGAAGTCGTTCTCCTTCTCGCTGTCGACGTGGACGATGAAGTAACCGTCGGCACGACGCGTGATGGCGGCGACCTGAATGCCCGGACGGCCGAGCGTCGTCAGCGCCTTGTTGAGCTCGAGCTCGCGACCGGCGAAGGCGCCCGAGAGCACCTGGAGCTTCGCCTTCTTCACCGCATGGCCGTTGCCGAGCGCTCTGCGAGTACCCGTGGCGGACAGCGCGGGTGCGGCTTTCTCCACGGCCTCGGTGGCATGGCGCACCTTCTCGACCGGGCGCATGGACGGCTGGATGACCATCGTCTTCTCGAACTCGTCCTGCTGCTCGTCGTCCTCGACGAAGCGCAGCTGGTGATGGCCGACGGTGATCACGTCGCCGTGCTGCAAGGCGTGCTTCTTGATGAGCTTGCCGTTGACGTACGTGCCGTTCGTGCTGTTGAGATCCTCGAGGAACGAGTCGTTGAGGATGTTGATGATCAGCGAGTGATGCCCGCTGACCGCAGGATTGTCGATGCGGATGTCGTTGTCAGGGAGGCGCCCGATGGTGTAGCGCTCCTTGTTCATGTTGTATTCCGCAAGTACCTGGCCGTCCAGGCTCAGAATCAACCTTGCCATTTGAGCGCCTCGTGTCAGCCAAACCAGCCAAGGATTCTGTCGAAAACTCTTCTGCGGGCCGGGAACGTGTCTAGGACCTGCGCCATGACGACCGAGACGTTGTCGCGACCCCCGTTGTCGTTCGTCAACTGAATCAACTGTTTAGCGACCATATCCAGATTAGCACTGAAGGTGCTGATCGTTAAGTGGATATCGTCGTCCTCGACCATGTCCGACAGGCCGTCGGAGCACAGCACGTAGATGTCGCCCTTCTGAACCGGGAATTCCTGAACTTCGACCTCGACGTTCGGCTCCACGCCGAGCGCACGTGTGACGTAGTTCTTGTTCGCGGCGCGCTGCGCTTCCTCCGCGGAGTAGAAGCCGCGGTCGACCAGCTCCTGGAGGAGAGAGTGATCCATCGTGACCTGGTCGAACCTGTCGTCGCGCCAGCGATACATGCGCGAATCGCCGACGTGCGCCACGGCCACCTTGTTGTCGTAGAAGAGCGCGCTCACCACCGTGGTGCCCATGCCTTCGCACTGCGGCTGGGTACGCGCGGTCTGGTAGATGATCTTGTTGGCGCGCTGGATCGCGTCCCGCAGGATGATGCAGGGCCGGGACATGCCGGTCACGCGGTCGCCGGCCGAGAGATCCTCCCTTTCGACCGACTCGCGCACCAGGTTCAGAATGGTCTTCACCGCAATGCCGCTCGCGACCTCACCGGCGTTGTAGCCGCCCATGCCATCGGCCAGCACCAGCAGGCCGATGTCCGCATCGAACGCGATGGTGTCCTCGTTGTGCTCCCGGACCTTCCCCGTGTCGGTCATGCCGACACAGCGCAGCTTGCCGCGCAGGGTCATCGGGTCACTCCGCACCGGCCATCGCACGTGGCAGGAAGTGTGAAGTGCATCACACCGGGTTCGTGCCGCCGGCAATGGGCACCGCCTCCGAACGAACGGGTGTGGGTGTGGTCGAAGCTCACGGAATCAGTGTCCCATGTCGCAAACACGTGCCGCTCGCTCCGGTTTCCCCGTCCCCGATTCGATCTGGCCTAAGCTAGCATTGCCCGCGAATCTGTCATGAGCGGGTGATCACAAACCGGGCACGCGGGGCGGCATCGTAGCCAAGTCGGGGTGCGCGTGCACCGCAGGACGTCCTCCATCCACATGAGCCGATCCAGCGTCGTTTTCGTCTGCAGCGCCTGCGGGGGCGAGACCCTCAAGTGGCAGGGGCAGTGCCCGCACTGTGCGGAGTGGAACTCTCTCGAGCAGCGTGCGGCCGCTCGCCCGACGGCAGCCTCGAGCCGCACCCCTGCCGCAACGGCAAGGCGTCTCGACGCCCGGCTCGCGGACGCCACGCGCAGGATGGCGAGCGGCTTCGAGGAGCTCGATCGCGTCCTGGGCGGCGGAATCGTTCCCGGGTCGGTGACCCTGCTCGGCGGCGACCCCGGTATCGGCAAGTCGACGCTCCTGCTGCAGGTTGCGGCGCACGTTGCCACAGGCAACGAAGCGCTCTACGCGAGCGGGGAGGAGTCGGCGGCGCAGGTGGGACTGCGCGCCCGGCGGCTCGGGGTGACCGCCGAGGGGCTCGAGGTCGTCACGGAGAACGATCTGGCGGCCATCCTCGCGCTCGCGACGGAACGCAAGGTGGCGCTGCTGATGGTCGATTCCATTCAGACGGTGCAGCTTCCGTCCGTCGCGGCGAGCGCCGGGGCAGTGACACAGCTCCGCGAATGCACCGCCGAGCTCGTGCGCTTCGCGAAGTCCTCGGGCACGGCGGTGATCATCGTGGGGCACGTGACGAAGGAGGGTGCAATCGCCGGGCCCCGCCTGCTCGAGCACCTCGTGGACACGGTGCTGTACTTCGAGAGTGAAGCCGGCAGCCGCTTCCGCATCGTACGCGCGACGAAGAACCGCTTCGGTGCGGCGAACGAGCTCGGGTTCTTCGCGATGACCGAGCAGGGCCTCAGGGAAGTTCGCAATCCGTCGGCGATCTTCCTCGCGCGCTCGGCCGAGCCTGCCGCAGGCAGCATCGTGACGGTCACGCGCGACGGGAGCCGTCCGCTCCTCATCGAGCTGCAGGCGCTCGTCGACCGCATGCGTTTCGGGGCGCCGCGCCGCATCGCGCAGGGCCTCGACGCGAATCGCGTCGCGATGCTGCTGGCCGTCATGAATCGCCACGCGCGCGTTTCGCTGCAGGAGCACGACGTCTTCGTGAACGTGGTCGGTGGCATCGAGATCGGGAAGACGGCGTGGGATCTTCCCGTGGTGCTCGCGCTGGCCTCGAGTCTCAAGGATCGGCCGCTGCCGACGTCGCTCGTCGCGTTCGGCGAGATCGGACTGACCGGAGAAGTGCGCCCCGTGGCGTTCGGCGAGGAGCGGCTGCGCGAGGCGCAGAAGCAGGGTTTCCGCATGGCGCTGGTGCCGCGCGACAACGCGCCGCGCAAGGCGCTCGAGGGCGTCGAGGTTCTCGGTGTGAGCCGCGTGGACGATGCGCTCGAGATTGCGTTCGAGGCGGCCGCGCGGAGCACCGCGTCATCTTCGCGCCGCTGAAAGCGTCCCGTCGTATCAGGACGCCGCGCGACTCTGTGCGGCAGGCTCCGGAGCCGCCTCCGGCGTGTACACACGTACCGTGCGGATGGCGTTGTCGCCCACCTGCAGCACTTCGAAACGATAGCCATCCACCCTGAGCTGCGTACCGGGCTCGGGAATGGTTTCGAGCTGCTCGAGGAGCCAGCCGTTCAGAGTCTTCGGTCCGGTGGTCGGCAGATCCCACTGCAGCGCGCGATTGATCGCACGGATGGTCGCGCTCGCGTTCACGATGTACACGCCGGGGCGCTCGACGTGAATGTCCTTGTGCACGACGGTCGCCGGATCGCTCGTGAACTCGCCCACGATCTCCTCGAGAATGTCCTCGAGCGTCACGAGCCCCAGGATGTCGCCGTATTCGTCGACGACGAAAGCCTGGCGGCGGCGGTTGCGCTGGAAATTCGCGAGCTGCACGGTGAGCGGCGTCCCCTCCGGCACGAAGTACGGCTCGCGGCTGCGTGCGATCTCGATGAGCTTCTCGCGCGTGAGCGTGCCGCGCGCGAGCTCCTGCGCGACGCGCTTCATGTGAACGGTGCCGATGATCTGATCCAGCTCGCCATCGTAGACCGGCAGTCTCGTGTGCGGGGTCTGGCGCAGCTGGTCGAGGATGTCCTCCCAGTCGTCGCGCACATCGATCGCCGCGATCTCGTGGCGCGGAATCATGATGTCGTTCACGGTGACGCGCTCGAGATCGAGGATCGAGAGGAGCATCTGCCGGTGGCGCGCGGGGATCATCGGACCGGCCTCCGCGACGACGGTGCGCAGCTCCTCGGAGCTGAGCGTCTGGCCGCCGCGGGCGGACTTCACCACGCCGAAGAGGCGCAGGAAACCGTATGCGAGCGTATTGGTGAGCCACAGCACGGGCCGTGCGACCAGCACCAGTGTGCGATAGATGTGCGCGGAACCGAACGCGACGGACTCCGGCCGGCTCGCCGCGTAGATCTTCGGCGCGAGCTCGCAGAAGACGATCATCACGACGGTGAGCGCCGCACCCGTGATCGGCACGGCGTACTCGTAGCCGGTCCGCTGGGCCAGGATCGTCGCGATGGAGGAGGCGAATACGCTCGCGGCGGCGAGGATCACGAGATTCACGCCCAGCCAGTCGTCGGGCTTCTGCAGCAGCCTCTCGAGGACCTTCGCCGTACCGTGACCGGCCTGCGCCCGGTGGCGCACCCGATAGCGGTTCACGGAGAGCATCGCCACTTCCGTGCCGGACGAGAAGGCGATCACGACGAGGAGCACGAAGAGAGCGATCAGAAGGACGGTCGATGGTGCGTCGTTCAAGGGTCTCGATCCTCGCGGTATGAGCCGGGCGGCATCCTCGCGGCAGTGCCGCTCGCGGGCCGACTAGGATAGGCTGGATGCGCAGCCCCCGGAAAACCAGAGCGCTGCCCCTATAATGTGAAGTGTTGCCCTGCAGCACACGCTGGCCGCCCGCCGAACGGATGGATCAATGTTCGAGAATCTGACCCAGAGACTCTCCCGCACGATAGAGAACCTGCGCGGTCGCGGGCGCATCACGGAGGAGAACATCTCCGACACGCTGCGCGAGGTGCGCGTGGCTCTGCTCGAGGCGGATGTCGCGCTGCCTGTCGTGCGCAGCTTCATCGAGTCGGTCAAGACCAAGGCGCTCGGCACCGAAGTCGCCTCGAGTCTGACCCCGGGACAGGCATTCATCGGCATCCTGCATCGGGAGCTCGTGGCGCTCATGGGCGGGCCGCGCGCGGGAATCAATCTGCGTGCGCAGCCGCCCATCGTGATCCTGCTCGCGGGACTGCAGGGTGCCGGCAAGACCACCACGGCGGCGAAGCTCGCGCGCTGGCTCATCGAGCGCGAGCGCAGGCGCGTGCTGCTCGTGAGCACGGACATCCGCCGGCCCGCGGCGATGCTGCAGCTCGAGCGCCTGGCAGGGCAGGTGGGCGCGCAGTATTTCGCGGCGCCTGAAGGCGCCTCGCCGCCCGAAATTGCGCGCGCGGCGCTCGAGCAGGCGCGGCGCGGCGTGTTCGACGTGCTGATCGTCGACACTGCAGGCCGGCTGCACGTCGACGAAGAGCTGATGAACGAGGTCCGCGAGATCGACGCCGCGGTCGCTGCGACGGAGCGCCTGTTCGTCGTCGACGCGATGGCCGGTCAGGACGCGGTCAACGCGGCGCGCGCCTTCGGCTCCGCGCTCGATCTCACCGGAGTGATCCTCACCAAGGCCGACGGCGATGCGAGAGGCGGTGCAGCGCTCTCCGTCCGGCAGATCACCGGCAAGCCCATCGTCTTCCTCGGCGTCGGGGAGAAGACCGAAGCGCTCGAGCCCTTCGATCCCGAGCGCATGGCCTCGCGCATCCTCGGCATGGGCGACGTCGTGAGCCTGGTCGAGCAGGTCACGCGCAGCGTGGACACCGGTGAGGCCGAGCGGATCGCCCGCAAGGTCGTCAAGGGCAAGGGCTTCGATCTCACCGACCTGCGCAGCCAGCTCGAGCAGCTCCAGAAGATGGGCGGGCTCGGCGCGCTGCTCGACAAGCTGCCGGTCGCGGCCGCCAAGGGCGGTGTCCAGGCCGACAAGGGTGACCGGGAGATCCGCCGCCAGATCGCGATCATCAATTCCATGACCCCCCGCGAGCGGCGTCAGCCGGGCATCATCGATGGCTCGCGCCGGCGGCGCATCGCGAAGGGCGCGGGGGTACAGGTCCAGGACGTCAACCGCCTGCTCAAGCAGTTCCACGAGATGCAGCGGATGATGAAGAGCCTCAAGGGAGGCAAGCTCCGCAGGATGATGAACGCCTTCCGCGGCGGCATGCCGCCGGGCTTCCCGGGAAGCTGAAAGCTCCGCGGGCCCCTTAAGACCCCTTAAGACTTTCGCCGCAGCGGGGCTTTGCGTAGAATCCGCGCTCTTTTTTGAACGGCCCCCTCATTCTGCGGGGGCCGTTGATTGACCGAACGAGAGCGACAAGACCTATGGTAACGATTCGCCTGACGCGGCGCGGGGCGCGAAATCAGCCCTTCTATCACGTCGTCGTGACGGACAGCCGTAAGCGGCAGGGCGGCGCCAGCCTGGAGCAGGTGGGGTTCTACAACCCCATCGCACGTCGCGGCGAGCCGAAGCTGAGGCTTGATCTGGAACGCATCGACTACTGGGTGAGCAAGGGCGCACAGCAGTCCGAGCGCGTGCGTTCGCTGGTTGCCCAGTACCGCAAGCAGCAGCAGACGGCGGCGTAAGGCGCTTCTGGAACCGGTCGTTCGCTGGGTAGAGCTCGGCCGCATCGGCAGCCCGTTCGGCGTGCGGGGATGGGTGCACGTGACCTCGTACACCGACCCGCCGGAGCGGCTGATCTCGTACCGCACGTGGACTCTGCGGAATCCTGACGGGACGCGGGTCGAGCGCCGGCTGGCCGAGGGCCGCCTGCAGGGCAATCGCCTGGTGGCCCGGCTCGAAGGCGTGGAGGATCGCGATGCCGCCGCCGCGCTGAGGGGTGCGGTCATCGAGATCGAACGCAGCGAGCTGCCGCCGACTCGCGAGCGCGAGTATTACCGCGCGGACCTGATCGGCCTCGTCGTGCGAAACCTGGAGGGCGTGGAGCTCGGCCGGGTCGATTACTTCATCGACGCGCCCGCGAACGCCGTGATGGTGGTGCGGGGCGAGCGGGAGCACTGGCTGCCGGTGACGCCGGTGCACCTGCGCTCGGTGGATCTTGACGCGGGCCTGATCCTCGTGGACTGGCCCGCGGAGCTCGAATAGGAGCGAGCGGTGCGGATCGAGGTCGTGACGCTCTTCCCGGAGATGGTCCGGGGAGCGCTGACGTACGGCATCGTGGGGCGCGCGCTGGAGCGCGGCCTGCTCGAGGTCGGCACCGAGGATCCGAGGTCGCACACGAGCGACGTGCACCGCACCGTGGACGACCGGCCCTACGGCGGCGGACCGGGCATGGTGCTCAAGCCCGAGCCCATGCTGGCCGCGATCGCCGCGGCGAGCGCGAGGCTCCCGAAGGGGAGCCCCAGGATCTACCTGTCGGCGCAGGGCGAGGTGTTCTCGCAGGCGCATGCGAGGGAGCTGGCGGAGCTTCCGGGTTTCGTGCTCGTCGCCGGCCGCTACGAAGGGCTCGACGAGCGGGTGATCACGCTCGGCATCGACCGTGAGCTGTCGATCGGCGACTATGTGCTGTCGGGCGGCGAGCTGCCCGCTCTGGTCGTGATCGATGCGGTGGCACGGCTGCTGCCGGGCGCGCTGGGCGACGAGCGCTCAAGCGAGGAGGAGTCCTTCGCCGAGGGGCTTCTCGACTGGCCGCATTACACGCGGCCGGAAGTGTACGCCGGGCTCGCGGTACCCGAAGTGCTGCTGTCGGGCAACCATGCGCAGATCCGGCGCTGGAGGCTCAAACAGGCCGTCGCGCGGACGTGGCAGCGGCGGCCGGATCTCATCGTGCGACGGGGGCTCTCGGCGGAGGCGAGCGAGTTACTGAATGAGTTCCTGACCGAGCGCGCGGCGCGCGGCGGAGCTCGGATCGAGGGTGACGGAAATGAACAAGATCATTCAGGAAATCAACAAGCGGCAGATGAACCGCAAGATCCCGGACTTCAAGCCCGGTGACACGGTCGTCGTGCAGGTGAAGGTGACCGAAGGCGACCGCGAGCGCGTGCAGGCATACGAGGGCGTCGTCATCGCCAAGAGCAACCGGGGACTGAATTCCTCCTTCACCGTGCGCAAGATCTCGCACGGCGAAGGCGTCGAGCGCGTGTTCCAGACGTACAGCCCCTCGATCAGCGACATCATCGTGAAGCGCCGCGGCAACGTACGCCGCGCGAAGCTCTATTACCTGCGCGATCTGTCGGGCAAGGCCGCACGCATCGAGGAGAAGGTCTGATCCGGCAGGTGAAAGCCTGCATCCGGCGCCGGTCCGCACCCGCAGCGGGTGCGGCCGGGCTGCCGCGGTGGCGTTGAGCCTCCATGAGCGCACTCCGCTCGATTCTGCAGGGTCTGTGGCGCGGCCTCGACGGCCTGCGCAAGTTCCTGCATCTCGTCTTCCTGCTCGCGATCTTCGGTTTCGTGCTCGGGGCGCTGCGCGGCACTCTGCCGGTCATCCCCGAGCAGGCGGCGCTCGTCATCGCACCCGAAGGCGAGATCGTCGAGCAGCTCTCCGGCGATCCCATCCAGCGCGCGATCGATCAGGCGAGCGGTCGGGGCCGCACGGAGACGCTGCTGTGGGACCTCGTCGATGCCATCCGGGGCGCGGCGGAGGACCGGCGCATCAAGGCGCTGGTGCTCGATCTCCAGTACTTCAGCGGCGCAGGCCAGCCGACGCTCGAGGAGCTGGCAGCCGCGATCGGCGAGTTCCGCGCCGCCGGCAAGAAAGTCATCGCATACGGAACGGATTTCCTCCAGGACCAGTACTACATCGCCGCGCATGCCGACGAGATCTACCTCGATCCGTACGGCTTCGTGCTGATCGACGGCTACGAGCGCTACCGGATGTTCTTCAAGGAAGCGCTCGACAAGCTCGGCGTCGAGATGAACGTGTTCCGTGTCGGCGAGTTCAAGAGCGCGGTCGAGATCTACACGCGCAACGACATGTCGCCGGAGGAGCGGCAGGCGAGCCTCGCGTATCTCAACTCGCTCTGGTCGAGCTATCAGAACGCGCTGGCCGAGGCGCGCAAGCTCGAGCCCGATGCCATTGCGAGCTACGTCGCCGCTCTGCCTCAGGCGACCGCGCAGGCGCGCGGTGACACCGCGCGGGTGGCGCTGGAGGCGGGCCTCGTCACGGGCATCAAGTCGCGCATCGAGGTCGAGCAGCGGCTGATCGAGCTCGTGGGCGAGGATCCGAAGACGGGCTCCTACAACGCCGTGCGCCACGCGGATTACGTGCGCGTCGTACGTGCCGAGCGGCGGCTGCGGCGCGATGGAACACCGCGCATCGGCGTCGTCGTCGCGTCGGGAGAGATTCTCGACGGCGAGCAGCCGCCGGGAACCGTGGGCGGTGACTCGCTCGCGCGCCTCATCCGCAAGGCGCGCGTCGACGAGAACGTGAAGGCCGTGGTGCTGCGCATCGACAGCCCCGGCGGCAGCGTGCTCGCGTCCGAGCAGATCTACCGGGAGCTCCTCGCGCTCAAGCAGGACGGTAAGCCGCTCATCGTCTCGATGGGCGACGTCGCGGCCTCGGGCGGCTACTACATCGCCGCGCCGGCCGACGAGATCTGGGCGAGCCCGGCGACCATCACCGGATCGATCGGCATCTTCGCCGTCGTTCCGACCGTGAACCGCACCCTCGAGAAGCTCGGCGTAAACGTCGACGGCGTGGGCACGACGCCTCTTTCCGGACAGCTTCGCATCGACCGTCCGCTCGGTGCCGAGGTGCGCACGCTTCTGCAGTCGACGATCGAGCGCGGCTACGAGGAATTCCTCGCGCGCGTGGCGCAGGGTCGCAACAAGTCGCGCGATCAGGTCGATGCCATCGCACAGGGTCGTGTCTGGGCCGGCACGGAAGCCCAGCGCATCGGGCTCGTCGACCATCTCGGTACGTTCGATGCGGCCGTGAAGGCTGCCGCACGGCGCGCCGAGCTCACCGACTACGAGGTCGAGTTCATCGAGCCGGATCTCTCGTGGGCGCAGGCGCTCGCCCTGCAGGTGAAGGTGCGCCTCGTGCGTGCGCTCCTCGCGGGCGACGAGCGCAGCCGCGCGCTCGCCTCGATGGCGCGCACCCTCGATCCGCTGCAGCGTGAAATCGAGCGGCTGCGCCGCTTCACCACGCCCAACCGGCTGTACGCCTACTGCTTCTGCTCTCCCCGCTGAGAGGAAGTCGAGTTCTCTGACGCATGCGCGGCGCATCGCCGCGCATGTCTTCAACTGCCTGCGTGCAGATCGCCGTCAGAGTGTCGTCCAGTCGAGGATCACCTTGCCCGACTGGCCCGAGCCCATCGTCGCGAAGGCACGCTCGTACTCCTGAACGGGAAAGTGGTGCGTGATGACCGGATCGAGCTCGAGGCCGCTCTGCAGGAGACTCGCCATCTTGTACCAGGTCTCGAACATCTCGCGGCCGTAGATGCCCTTGAGCGTCAGGCCCTTGAAGATCACCTGATTCCAGTCGATGGCGGTTTCCTCGGGCGGAATGCCGAGCAGCGCGACGGAGCCGCCGTGATGCATCGTGCGCAGGAGCTCGCGCAGCGCCGAAGCATTGCCCGACATCTCGAGTCCGACGTCGAAACCCTCCTGCATGCCGAGCGACGCCATCGTCTCGTCGAGCGATTCGCGCATCACGTTGATGGCGCGGCTCGCACCCATCTTTCGCGCGAGATCCAGCCGGTAGTCGTTCACGTCGGTGACGACGACATGGCGTGCGCCGACGAAACGGGCGACCGCGGTCGCCATGATGCCGATCGGCCCCGCGCCGGTGATGAGCACGTCCTCTCCGACGAGGTTGAACGAGAGAGCGGTGTGCACCGCATTTCCGAAGGGATCGAGGATGGACGCGATGTCGTCCGAAATGGAATCCGGCAGCTTGAACGCGTTGACGGCCGGTATGACGAGGTACTCGGCGAACGCTCCGGGCCTGTCCACGCCGACGCTTACCGTGTTGCGGCACAGATGGCGTCGCCCGGCGCGGCAGTTGCGGCAGTAGCCGCAGGTGATGTGCCCTTCGCCCGAGACGCGGTCGCCGACCTTGAGGCCTCGCACCTCCGAGCCGACCTCCACGATGCGGCCGCAGTATTCGTGACCCACCGCCATCGGCACGCGGATCGTCTTCTGCGCCCACGCGTCCCAGTTGTAGATGTGCATGTCCGTGCCGCAGATCGAGGTCTTCACGATCCTGATCAGCACGTCGTTGGGACCGACGGTCGGCTCGGGAACGTCTTCCATCCAGATGCCGGGCCGCGCTTCCTTCTTCACGAGCGCTTTCATGTGGCGTCCTTTCCGGTGTTTCAGCGCACGACGCCGAGCTCGCGGCCCACGATCGTGAAGGCTTCGAGCGCGCGGTCGAGCTGCTCGCGGGTGTGCGCGGCGGACATCTGAGTGCGGATGCGCGCCTGGCCCTTCGGCACGACGGGGTAGGAGAAGCCGATCACGTACACGCCGTGCTCGAGCAGTCTGTCCGCCATGCGCGCGGCGAGCGCGGCATCGCCGAGCATCACGGGAATGATCGGATGCTGTCCCGGCTTCACGTTGAAACCGGCGCGCTCGAGCCCCTGACGGAAATACGCGGCGTTCTCGAAGAGCCGCTCGCGCAGCTCCGGAGTGTGCTGCACGAGATCGAGCACCCGGAGACTGACCGCCGCGACGACCGGCGGAATGCTGTTCGAGAACAGATAGGGGCGCGAGCGCTGTCGCAGCCACTCCACGATCTCCCGGCGCGACGCCACGAAACCGCCGGTCCCGCCCCCGAGCGCCTTGCCGAGCGTGCTCGTGACGATGTCGACGCGATCCGCGACACCGCAGGCTTCGGGTGTGCCGCGTCCGGTCGGGCCCATGAAGCCGGTGGCGTGCGAATCGTCCACCATCACCAGCGCGTCGTACCGGTCGGCGAGCTCGCAGATGTCGGCGAGGTTCGCGATGATGCCGTCCATGGAGAAGACGCCGTCGGTCGCGATGAGACGCGTGCGTGCGCCCTGCGCTTCCTTGAGACACCGCTCCAGATCCGCCATGTCGTTGTTGGCGTAGCGGAAGCGCTTCGCCTTGCAGAGCCGGATGCCGTCGATGATGCTCGCGTGGTTGAGCTCGTCCGAGATCACCGCGTCCTGCTCGTCGAGGAGGGCCTCGAAAAGGCCGCCGTTCGCGTCGAAGCACGACGAGTAGAGAATCGCGTCCTCGGTGCCGAGGAACCGGCTCAGCGCCTCCTCGAGCTCCCGGTGCACGGTCTGCGTGCCGCAGATGAAGCGCACCGAGGCCATGCCGTAGCCGAAACGGTCGATGGCGAGGTGCGCCGCCTCACGCAGTGCCGGGTGGTTCGCGAGCCCCAGATAGTTGTTGGCGCAGAGGTTTATGACCTCGCGTCCTCCCGTCGTCACGACGCCCGACTGGGGGCTCGAGAGGACGCGTTCCGTCTTGTAAAGGCCCTGATCGCGCAGGCTCTCGAGCTGCGCTCGCAGGCGTTCGAGGAATTTTTCGTTCACGGGAAGTGCCGCCGTGGAAAGGATGACGCGATTATACTCGCGCCCCATGCAGGACGAGTCGGACGACCGCCGCGACGGTTCGATGCGCATCGACCGCTGGCTGTTCGCGGTGCGCTTCTTCAAGTCGCGTTCGCTCGCGGCCGAGGCCGTGAGCGGCGGCAAGGTGCACGTCAACGGCGAGCGCGTGAAGCCGTCGCGCGCCGTGCGCGCGGGCGATCGCGTCAGCTTCGTGCGCGGTGGCGTGACCTTCGCGTGCACGGTGCTCGCGCTGCCCGAGCGGCGCGGGCCTGCGCGCGAAGCGATGCGGTGCTACGAGGAGACGCCGGAGAGCCGTGCGCGGCGCGCCGAGCACCAGGAGCGCATGCGCCTCGCGGCCGCCTCGGCACCGCATCCGGCGGCACGCCCGGACAAGCACGAGCGCCGCATGCTGAGGCGCCTGCGCGGGCGCGACTGACGCGGCGAAGAACCGATCCATTCAGGGGGGCACGTGAACGCGACGGACGTCAGGAGCACGCGGCTCTTCATCGTGCTCTCGGGTTTCTTTCTGACGAATGCGCTGCTGGCCGAGTTCGCCGGCGTGAAGATCTTCTCGCTCGAGGCGACGCTCGGGCTCGAGCCCTTCGAATGGAGCCTGCTCGGTGTCACCGGCACGCTCAACTTCACCACCGGTGTGCTCCTCTGGCCGTTCGTCTTCATCATGACGGACGTCATCAATGAATACTTCGGGGTACGCGGCGTCCGCTTCATCTCCTGGCTCGCGGTGGTGCTGATCGCGTACGCGTTTCTGGCCGCGTACGCCGCAATAGAGCTCGCGCCGGCGGATTTCTGGGTCGCCGAGAACGCGGCGCTCGGCGTGCCGGACGTTCAGCGTGCGTACGCGATCGTCTTCGGTCAGGGGCTGTGGACGATCACGGGCTCGATCACCGCGTTTCTCATCGGTCAGCTCATCGACGTGCTGGTCTTCAGGCGCATACGGCGTGCGACCGGAGAAAGGCTCGTGTGGCTGCGGGCGACGGGCTCGACGGCCGTCTCGCAGCTCATCGACAGCTACATCGTCCTCTACATCGCCTTCGTGCTCGGGCCGCAGCAGTGGCCCATGCCGCAGTTCCTCGCGGTCGGAACTGTCAACTATGCGTACAAGATGCTCGCAGCGATCGCGCTCATTCCATTGCTCTACGTCTCACGCGCGCTGATCGAGCGATATCTGGGCGTGGAAGCCGCCCGGATGCTCCGCACGCAGGCCGCCGCCTGAAAGCCGCTGCCGTGGCTCAGTGGAGGAGGGAAGCCATGCGCCGGCGGTACTGCGCCACGCGCGGATCCTCGTGACCCACGAGCTCGAAGGCCTGCAGGAGGTCTTCCTTTCCCTCGTTGCGCGCGAAGCGACGGTCCGTCTGCATGAGCTCGAGCCAGCGGTCGAGTGCGCCCGTGACATCGCCCTTGAGCAGAGCACGTGCGGCCGCTGCACGTCGGGACGTGGTATCGGACGACTCGGCGGCAGACTCCGGTGCGAGCGCCGCCACGGTGGCGACATGGATGTGAGCTCTGGCTGTGCGCGCCTCGGGCTGGAGCTGAACGGCCGCCGGCAGCGAATCGAGCACCTTCCGAGCTTCATCCGGCCGACCCGCCCGGGTGAGCACGCGGATCAAGTCGAACACGGCTGGAACGTTCTCGGGGTCCTTCTCGAAGACCTCACGCAGCATCCTGGCAGCGGTTTCCGGATCACCGGCTTCGGCACGCGCGAGCGCCTCCGTCCGCATCGCATCGGACTCGCGCGGCAGATGCGGGGCGATGAAAGCCCGCACTGCGGCCGGGGGGTATACACCGACGAACTCGGCGACGACTTTCCCGTCGCGGAACAGCTTGACCGCGGGAATGCCGCGGATATCGAACCGTTGCGCGAGCTCCGGTTCCTCGTCCGTGTTCACCTTGACCACGCGCAGCCGCTCGCCGAGCTCCGCTGCGATTTCCTCGAGCACCGGCGCCAGCATGCGGCACGGTCCGCACCAGGGTGCCCAGAAGTCGACCAGCACGGGACGCGTGCGCGAGGCCTCGATCACTTCGGTCTCGAACTGTGCGGTGGTGACCGCCCGGATATCCGCCGTCATGCGCTCAGCTTCCGTCGAGAACTGCTGGTTCAGATCATTGTGGCTCATTGCCGGGGATCAAGCGGCGGGCGAATCCGGGCTGGCCTACACTATGTGCCATGAACGATATTTCCCCGGCGCGACCGGCTTTCGTCGTACGGGCCGGCGAGCCTCTTGAATCCCCCGCAGGACAGGCGATCAACCCGCTGTATCTCGCTCCGGAAGAGCCGGTCGTCCGCCGGCTCGCGGACCGCGCCCGGCTCGAACCGCGGGCTGCCGCAGCCGTGCAGCGCCGCGCGCTCGAGCTCGTGGAGGCGGTACGCCGCACGAAGAGCGGCGGCGGGCTCGACGCCTTCCTGCGCGAGTACGACCTCGGTTCACGCGAAGGCGTGATTCTCATGTGTCTCGCGGAAGCGCTGCTGCGCATTCCGGATGCGGAGACGGCCGACCGGCTCATCGCGGACAAGATTCCGGCGGGAGACTGGGAGGAGCATCTCGGCGAGGCGGACTCGCTCCTCGTGAACGCCTCCACCTGGGGGCTGATGCTCACGGGGCGCATCGTCGAGATCGACCGCAACGAGATCGGCAGCCCTCGCGGCTGGTTCAGCCGGCTCGCGAGCCGCATCGGCGAACCCCTTGCACGCGCGGCGCTCCGCCAGGCGATGCGCATCATGGGGCACCAGTTCGTGATGGGCCGGACGATCGAGGAAGCGCTGGAGCGCGCCGGCGGCAGCCGCGAACGCCTCTACCGCTACTCGTTCGACATGCTCGGCGAAGCGGCGCTCACACGCGCGGATGCCGATCGCTACTTCGAGAAGTACCGCGAGGCGATCGCCGCGGTCGGCGGTCGTGAGCGTCCCGACCGGGACATGGCCGCGCGCCACAGCATCTCGGTGAAGCTCTCTGCGCTGCATCCGCGTTACGAGTTCTCGCAGCGGCGGCGAGTGCTGGAGGAGCTCGGTCCGCGTCTGCTGTCGCTCGTCGAGCTCGCACGCGCAGCGGGCATCGGCATCACGGTCGATGCGGAAGAAGCCGACCGGCTCGAGCTCTCGCTGATGCTCATCGATCGGGTGCTCGCGAGTCCCGTGACCGACGGCTACGACGGCTTCGGGCTCGCGGTTCAGGCCTACCAGAAGCGCGCCTGGCCGCTGCTCGAATGGCTGATCGGGCGCGCACGCTCGCTCGGACGGCGCATCAACGTGCGCCTCGTCAAGGGCGCGTACTGGGACAGCGAGATCAAGCGCGCGCAGGAGCGGGGGCTCGCGGGCTTTCCGGTCTTCACGCGCAAGTGCAACACGGACGTGTCCTATCTCGCATGCGCCCGGCTGCTCGCAGGCGCGGGCGATGTCATCTATCCGCAGTTCGCCACGCACAACGCGCACACGGTGGCTTACGTGATCGAGCTCTTCGGCGGTCGGCCGGGGGCGTTCGAGTTCCAGCGTCTGCACGGCATGGGCGAGGAGCTGTACGCACAGCTCGTCTCGGACGAAGAGCCGTTCCCGTGTCGCGTCTACGCGCCGGTCGGTGCGCACGAGGATCTGCTGCCTTATCTCGTGCGCCGCCTGCTGGAGAACGGCGCCAATACGTCTTTCGTCAACCGCATCGTCGATGCGCGCCTTCCGGCGGAAGCCGTCGTGACGGATCCGGTCGCCGAGGTCGATCGGCTCGAGGAGCTCTCACATCCTCGCATCGCCGAGCCGGCAAGGCTCTACGGCGAGAGCCGCGTCAACTCGCGCGGAGTCAATCTCGCCGACGGCGGGGAGCTCGAGGCGCTCAAGCGGGAATGTGAGCGTGCGGCGGCGGATACCTGGACCGCGACGGCCCTCATCGATGGCGCATCCGGCACCGGCGAGCGGGTGACGCTCGTGAGCCCGGCGGACGAGAGACGGGTGGTCGGCACGGTCGTGCAGGCGTCGACTTCGGACGTCGAACGCGCCCTCTCGAGCGCGGCGGCTGCGCAGTGCGAGTGGGACGAACGTCCCGCAGCGGAGCGGGCGTCAATCCTCGAGCGCGCGGCCGACGAGTTCGAACGGCGCCGCGGCGAGCTCGTCGCGCGCTGTGTGCTCGAGGCCGGGAAGACACTGCCGGATGCCATCGCCGAAGTGCGCGAGGCGGTCGACTTCCTGCGCTACTACGCCGGCGAGGCGCGTCGCCTCTTCGGCCATGAGCTGGTGCTGCCCGGACCGACCGGCGAGCGCAATGCGCTGCGTCTGCGCGGCCGCGGTGTGTTCGCGTGCATCAGTCCGTGGAACTTCCCGCTCGCGATCTTCACGGGGCAGGTGAGCGCCGCGCTCGCGGCGGGCAATGCCGTGATTGCAAAGCCTGCCGAACAGACGCCGCTCACCGCGGCGCTCGCCGTGGAGATACTGCACGGCGCCGGCGTGCCGCGGAACGTTCTGCAGTTCCTGCCGGGCGAGGGCGGCACCGTGGGCGCCGCGCTCACGCGCGACTCGAGGATCGCCGGAGTCGCCTTCACCGGCTCCACGGAGACGGCGCGCCTGATCGAACGGAGCTTGGCCGAGCGGCCGGGGCCTATCGCGACGCTGATCGCCGAGACGGGCGGCATCAACGCGATGATCGTCGACAGCTCGGCACTGCCCGAGCAGGTGGTGCTCGACGCCGTCGTCTCCGGTTTCAACAGCGCCGGCCAGCGCTGCTCCGCGCTGCGCGTGCTGCTGCTTCAGGAGGAGATCGCGCCTCGGGTGCTCGAGCTCCTCGCCGGATATATGAACGAGATCCGTGTCGGCGATCCCGCGCTGCTCGAGACGGACGTGGGTCCCGTGATCGATCGCGACGCGCTCGCCATGCTCGAGACGCATGCGGAGAAGCTCTCGAAGACGGCAGGCTGGACTCACCGCGTGACGCTGCCGCCCGAGACCCGGCACGGCCGTTTCTTCGCACCGCTCGTGGCCGAGATCGGCTCGCTGCGCGCGCTCGAACGCGAAGTGTTCGGACCCATCGTGCACGTCGTGCGCTGGCGCGCGAGCGAGCTCGATGCCGTGGTGGATGCCGTCAACGCCCTGGGCTATGGCCTCACGCTCGGCGTCCATACGCGCATCGATACGGTTGCTGAGCGCATCGCGCGGCGTGCGCGGGTGGGCAACGTCTACGTCAACCGGAACATGATCGGTGCCGTGGTCGGTGTGCAGCCGTTCGGCGGCAGCGGGCTCTCGGGGACGGGTCCGAAAGCCGGCGGTCCGCACTATCTGCTGCGCTTCGCGACCGAGCAGACCGTCACGATCAACACGGCGGCGGTCGGCGGCAACGCGAGCCTGCTGTCGCTCGCGGACGAATAGGGGAACGGATTCCTGCCGATGACACTCAGCGTATTCGACATCTTCAAGATCGGCATCGGTCCGTCGAGCTCGCACACGATGGGCCCCATGCGCGCCGCGCGGGAGTTCGCGCTGGGGCTCGAGCGCGATGGGCTGCTTCCGGCAACCCGTGAGATCGCGGTGCGGCTCTACGGTTCGCTGGCGCTCACGGGGCTCGGCCACGGCACGGATCGCGCCGTGCTGCTCGGCCTCGAAGGCGCCGAGCCCGAGACCATCGATCCCGACGGAATGGAGCCGGCGCTCGCACGCATCCGCTCGCAGCGCACGCTGCACCTGCTCGGCCGGCACGAGATTCCCTTCGACGAGCCCATGCAGCTCCTCTTCATGCGGCAGGAGCGGCTGCCCGCGCATTCGAACGGCATGCGCTTCGCGGCGCTGGATGCCGCTGGAAAGCTGCTGCGCGAGGAGGAGTACTACTCCATCGGCGGCGGCTTCATCGCGCGCGCCGGGGAGCCGACGGCGATCGAGTCGAGCGGATCGAAAGCGGACGTGCCGTATCCGTTCTCTTCGGCGGAGGAGCTGCTGCGTCACTGCCGCGAGGCAGGGCTCGACATTCACGAGCTCGTGCTCGCGAACGAGCGCACGTGGCGAACGGAGGACGAGATCCGCACGGGGCTGCTCCACATCTGGCAGGTGATGCAGCAGTGCGTGAAGCGCGGCTTCCGTCAGTCCGGCGTGCTGCCTGGCGTGCTGAAGGTGCGCCGCCGTGCGCCGAAGCTCTATCGGATGTTGAGCGAAGGCGGCTCGCGCGGACCGCTCGACGCGGTGGACTGGGTCAATGCCTGGGCGCTCGCGGTGAACGAAGAGAACGCCGCCGGCGGACGTGTAGTCACCGCACCGACCAACGGAGCAGCGGGCATCGTGCCGGCAGTGCTGCACTACTACCGGCAGTTCGAGCCCGGTGCGAGTGACGAAGGCGTGATTCGCTTCCTGCTCACCGCCGGCGCGATCGGGATGCTCTACAAGAAGAACGCCTCGATCTCGGGCGCCGAGATGGGCTGCCAGGGAGAGGTCGGTGTCGCATGCTCCATGGCGGCAGCCGGTCTCGTGTCCGCGCTGCACGGCACGAACGAGCAGGTGGAGAACGCCGCCGAGATCGGCATGGAGCACAACCTCGGGCTCACCTGCGATCCCGTCGCGGGGCTCGTGCAGATTCCGTGCATCGAGCGCAACGCCATGGGTGCGGTGAAGGCGATCAACGCCGCACGGCTCGCGATGCGCGGCGACGGGACGCACAAGGTAACGCTCGATCAGGTCATCGCCACCATGCGCCAGACCGGCGCCGACATGTCGAGCATCTACAAGGAAACCTCGCAGGGCGGGCTCGCCGTCAACGTTCCGGAGTGCTAGCTCCAGAGCGGCAGGATGCGCCGCGGCGCCTCGTGCAGCACGTCCCGTGCGGGCGCAGCGCCGACGGCATTCCATTCGCCGTCCTCGAAGGAGAGGCTGCACAGTGCCGCGGTCGCGAGCTCTCCCTCGAACCATTCCGCGGAAAGGCGCCGCGCGAGCTCGGAGATGCCGGGGTTGTGGCCGACGATCATGAGGTGACGGATGCGCGGGCCGGTCGAGTGAACGATCCGCAGGACGTCGCTCGCCCGCGCGAGATACAGGCGCTCCTCGAAGCGCAGCCGTCTGCCGTCGATACGCGCTTCGCGCACCAGGATCTCCGCAGTCTGCTGCGCGCGCCGCGCGGGGCTCGTGAGCATCAGATCGGGGCGCAGTTCGAGTTCCGCGAGCCTGCGCGCCATGTACTCCGCCTCCGCAACGCCACGCCGATCGAGCGGACGATCGAAATCGCCGCCCGTGTTCTTCCATTGAGCGCTCGCGTGGCGCAGGAGGGTCAGCCGGATCACGGGGGCAGCTCGATCAGCACGCGACCGTCCCGTTCGCGAACACGGAAGGTGCGGACCGGCTCATAGGCCGGCGGCGTCAGCGCCTCGCCGGTGCGCAGGCAGAAGCGCGCACCGTGGCGCGGACAGATGATCTCGCACGACTCGACCTCGGCACCCGTCAGCGGCTCACCGTCGTGTGTGCAGCGATCTTCCACCGCGTAGAGCTCGGAGCCGCATCTCACGACGACGACCCCGAAACCGTCCACTTCCACCGAGAGCGGCTCGGTCTCGCTCACTGCCTCGATCGGCCCGACGTCGACCCAGTTCCCGGACACGGTGACGACTTCTCCGACGGTTGCTGGACCCCTTCAGAACATGCCCGTCTGCAGGCGGGCGGCGTCCGACATCATGGACCGGTCCCACGGAGGATCGAAAGTGAGCTCCACGTTTGCGCACCGCACCGTGGGGATCCGCTCGAGTTTTTCTTTGACGTCCTGCACGAGGATATCTCCCATGCCGCAGCCGGGAGCCGTGAGCGTCATGGTGACGTTGACCGTGCGCGTGCCGTCCTCGTGCGTCGTCAGATCGCAGTCGTAGACGAGCCCGAGATCGACGATGTTGATCGGGATCTCCGGGTCGTAGCACGTACGGAGCTGGTCCCACACGATGCGCCGGACGTCGTCTTCCGTGGCGTTCGGCGGCAGCTCGGGCGGCATCACCGGCTCCTTGCCGATGGCATCGGCGTCCTCGCCGGAGATGCGGAACAGATTCCCTTCCATGTACAGCGTGAAGCTGCCGCCCAGCGCCTGCGTGATGAAGCCGGTCTGGCCCGGCTTCAGCGTCATCTCGATCCCCGAGGGCACCATGACGGCGCGGACCTCGCGGCTGATGATGACCGGTTCGTTCTCGTAGGAGCGCATCGCTACTCCGTGGAGACGACGGCCGCGCTCCGCTCGAGCGCGGCGTTCAGCGTGTGCCAGCACAGGCTCGCGCACTTGACGCGGGCGGGGTACTCGCGCACGCCGGAGAGCGCGGCGAGCTTGCCGAGCTCGGGGTCCACCGGTGCGTCGTGCTGTGTCAGCAGCGCGTGGATCCGCTCGAACAGCTCCGCGATGGCCGAGCGGTCCTTGCCCTTGACGGCCTCCGTCATGAGCGACGCCGATGCCGTCGAGATCGCGCAGCCCTTGCCCTCGAAACGCACGTCCGTCACGCGATCGCCGTCGAGCCTGAGATAGACCGACAGGCGATCGCCGCACAGCGGGTTGTTGCCCTCGGCCACGGCGTCCGCCGGCTCGAGACGCCCGAAGTTCCTCGGCCTGCGGTTGTGGTCGAGGATGACGTCGCGGTAGAGATCCTTCAGCTCCATCAGCCGAACACCTCGCGCGCCTTGTGCAGCGCCGCCACGAGCCGCTCGACGTCCTGCGGCGTGTTGTAGCAGCCGAACGACGCGCGCGCCGTCGCCGGGATGCCGAAGAACTCCATGACCGGCATCGCGCAGTGGTGCCCGGAGCGCACCGCGACGCCTTCGCTGTCGAGAATGGTGCCGATGTCGTGGGGGTGAATGTCGCGCATGGTGAAGGACACGACGGCGGCCTTGCGCTCGGCCGTGCCGATGATTTCGAGCCCGTCGATCCGGCTCAGTTCCTTCGTTGCGAGCTCGAGCAGCGCATGCTCGTGCGCGGCGATCGCATCGAGCCCGAGCCCTTCCACGTAATCCATCGCTGCCGCGAGTCCGACCGCACCCGAGATGTGCGGCGTGCCCGCCTCGAACTTCCACGGCAGGTCGTTGTAGGTCGTGTGCTCGAAGGAGACCGTGAGGATCATGTCTCCGCCGCCCTGCCACGGCGGCATCTCGGCGAGCAGCTCCTCGCGCCCGTACAGCACTCCGATGCCGGTCGGCCCGTAGAGCTTGTGGCCGGAGAAGGCGTAGAAGTCGCAGCCGAGCGCGCGCACGTCGACGGCGATGTGCGGGACGGCCTGCGCACCGTCGAGCAGCACCGGCACGCCGCGCGCATGCGCCGCCTCCACGATCCGCTCGACCGGAAGAATCGTGCCGAGCGCGTTCGACACGTGCGCCACGGCGACGAGCCGCGTGCGAGGGGAGAGGAGACGTTCGAACTCGTCCCAGATCAGCTCTCCGCGCCGGTTGATCGGCGCCACCTTGAGCGTGCAGCCGGTCTGCTCGCGCAGCATCTGCCACGGCACGATGTTCGCGTGATGCTCGAGCGCGGTGATGAGGATCTCGTCGCCCGGGCCCACCCGCGGCCGTGCATACGACTGCGCGACCAGATTGATCGCCTCCGTCGTGCCGCGCACGAAGATGATCTCCTTCGTGCTGCGCGCGTTGAGAAAGCGCCGCACGCGCTCGCGTGCGCCTTCGAAGGCTTCCGTCGCCGCCTGGCTCAGCGCGTGCACGCCCCGGTGCACGTTCGCGTGGGAGTGCGTCTCGTAGTGCTCCACCGCGCGCAGGACGGCGAGCGGGCGCTGGGCGGAAGCGGCGTTGTCGAGGTACACGAGCGGCTTGCCGCCGACCTCGCGCGCGAGGATCGGAAAATCGCGCCGGACGCGCTCGACGTCGTAGGCGCCCGGCCGCGAAACGTTCGGCAGCGTAGCCGCCATCAGAGCAACTCCTTCAATGCAGTGGTCTCGTTCATCTGTCCGGCGAGACTGCGCTCGATCTGCCGCCGCAGCTCGGGCACCGCAATCTTCGCGACCACGTCCTCGAGAAACGCCCACTTGAGGAGTCTCTGAGCGGTGTCGCGCTCGAGTCCGCGCGAGAGCAGGTAGAAGAGCATGTCGTCGTCGAGCTTGCCGGCGGTGGCGCCGTGGCTGCAGCGCACGTCGTCCGTGTAGATCTCGAGCTGCGGCCGCACGTCGATCTCGGCCTCGGGGCCGGCGAGCAGGCCGCGCAGCGACTGGCGCGAGTCCGTACCGTGTGCGCCTTCGCGCACGATGACCTTGCCGTTGAACGCGGCGCGCGCGCGGCCCCCCGCGATGCCTCTGAAAGTCTGCTCGGTCTTCGCACGAGGCGCCGCGTGCTCGACGAGCGCGAACGTGTCGTGGACCTGGTGGCGGTCCGCCACGCAGACGGCGTGGAGCCCCACTTCGGCGAGCTCGCCGGTGAGCCGCACCTGGATCGTCGATCGCGCGGACGCTGCGCCGAGGCTCACCATGTACAGGCGATACGCGGCACCGTGCGCGATGCCTGCGGTCAGCGTGTCGATCCACAGCGCCTTCGGTCCCATCTCCTGCACGCGGTAGTGGTCGACCGCAGCGTTCCGGCCGAGGACGATGTCGACGGCAGGGGCGCTGAAGCTCGACTCGGCGCCGAGGCTCACGTGACGCTCGATGAGACCGAGGCGCGCGTCCGGCTCCACGTCGAGCTCGAGGCGCGGATAGGCGGCGCCGGATTCGGCATCGCCCGTCGACACGAAGAGCAGCTCCATGCACGCCGGGCACTGCGCTCCGGTCCGCGCCCGGATGCGGGCGACGTCGAGCGCGAACGCCTCGTTGAGCGCGGCGAAACGCGCGTCCGCCGGAGCGGGCAGCGCGCTCGCGGCAGCGAGGCGCTCCGATGCCTCCCGCGAACGGCTGGCGACCGAGAGTGTGACACCCGAGGAGCTCTCGAGCGGGCAGGAGAGGGCGGGGGCGAACACGCCGTCGACGAACGTGTAGCGCGCGTAACCCTGGATCGGCGCGGGCAGATCAGCGGCTAGCAGCGAAGGCTCCGTACGCGGCGCAACGGGTGCGAAGCGCATGCGCTCGAGCGCACGCAGGTTCGCGTACTTCCAGTTCTCGTCGCGCGACGTCGGCAGGCCCTCGCGCGTGAGCACCGCGAGCAGCTCCTCGCGCCGCTGCGGCGGTACGACGCCGGCCGGCAGCCGCGATGCGGCTGCGCGGAATTCCTCGGCGATGCGTGCGGTGAGCGGGGCCGTCATCTTCACGCCGCCTCGCCGGCTACCCATTCGTAACCGCGCTTCTCGAGCTCGAGAGCGAGGGTGCGGTCGCCGCTGCGCGCGATGCGCCCCCGCACGAGCACGTGGACGCGGTCGGGCACGACGTAGTCGAGCAGGCGCTGGTAGTGCGTCACGAGCACGAACGCCCGCTCGGGGCTGCGCAGGCTGTTCACTCCGTTGGCGACGATCTTGAGCGCGTCGATGTCGAGCCCGGAGTCCGTCTCGTCGAGCAGCGCGAGGCGCGGCTCGAGCACCAGCATCTGCAGGATCTCGTTGCGCTTCTTCTCGCCGCCGGAGAAACCCTCGTTGACGCCGCGGGAGAGGAAGCTCTCGTCCATCTGCATGAGCTTCATCTTCGAGCGCACGAGATCGAGGAACTCGAAGGCGTCGACTTCCGGCAGCCCGCGGTGCTTGCGCGCGGCGTTGACCGCTGCCTTGAGCAGATACACGTTGTTCACGCCCGGGATCTCGACCGGGTACTGGAAGCCGAGGAACACACCCTCGCGAGCGCGCTCCTCGGGGGCGAGCGCGAGCAGATCGCGCCCGTCGAACGTGACCCGCCCGCGGGTCACCTCGTAGCCCGGACGTCCTGCGAGCACGTGAACGAGCGTGCTCTTGCCGGAGCCGTTCGGGCCCATGATGGCGTGCACCTCACCCGCGCGGACCTCGAGCGTGAGGCCGTTCAGGATCTTCTTGCCGCCGACGGTGACGTGCAGGTCTTCGATGATGAGCATTTGCCGTGTCCCGATTCCGTTTCAGCCCACCGCGCCCTCGAGGCTCACGGCGAGCAGGTTCTGCGCTTCCACGGCGAACTCCATCGGCAGCTCCTTGAAGACCGACTTGCAGAAGCCGCTCACGATCATGTTCACGGCGTCCTCTTCCGAGATGCCGCGCTGCAGGCAGTAGAAGAGCTGCTCCTCGCTGATCTTCGAGGTGCTCGCCTCGTGCTCCACCGTCGCCGTCGGGTTCTTCACCTCGACGTACGGGAAGGTATGGGCGCCGCACTTGTCGCCCATGAGGAGCGAGTCGCACTGCGTGAAGTTCCGCGCGTTGTGCGCGCTCGGCAGGATCTTCACCAGGCCGCGGTAGGTGTTCTGACCGTGGCCGGCGGAGATGCCCTTGGAGACGATCGTGCTGCGGGTATCCGGTCCGATGTGGATCATCTTGGTGCCGGTGTCCGCCTGCTGGAAGTTGTTCACCGTCGCGACGGAGTAGAACTCGCCGATCGAGCCCGCGCCGCGCAGGATGCAGCTCGGGTACTTCCACGTGATCGCGGAGCCCGTCTCCACCTGCGTCCAGGAGATGCGCGAATTGCGGCCGCGGCACTCGCCGCGCTTGGTGACGAAGTTGTAGATGCCCCCGACGCCGCGCTCGTCGCCGGGGTACCAGTTCTGCACCGTGGAGTACTTGATGTACGCATCGTCGAGCGCGATGAGCTCGACGACCGCCGCATGGAGCTGGTTCTCGTCGCGCATCGGCGCCGTGCAGCCCTCGAGGTAGCTCACGTAGCTGCCCTCGTCGGCGATGATGAGCGTGCGCTCGAACTGACCGGTCTTCGCGGCGTTGATGCGGAAGTACGTCGACAGCTCCATCGGGCAGCGCACGCCCTTCGGCACGTAGACGAAGGACCCGTCACTGAACACCGCGGAGTTGAGCGCGGCGAAGAAGTTGTCCGTGTACGGCACCACCGTGCCGAGGTACTGCTCGACGAGCTCGGGATGCGTCTGCACGGCTTCCGAGAAGGAGCAGAAGACCACGCCGGCGGCCGCGAGGCGCTCCTTGAACGTCGTCGCGACCGAGACGCTGTCGAACACGGCGTCGACTGCTACGCCTGCGAGGCGCGCGCGCTCGTGCAGCGGCACGCCGAGCTTCTCGTAGGTTTCGAGGAGCTTGGGGTCGACTTCATCGAGGCTCTTCGGTGCGTCCGCCCTGGGTTTCGGGGCGGAGTAGTACGAGATCGCCTGATAGTCGATGGGGTCGTACTTCACGTGCGACCAGTGCGGCTCGCGCATGGTCAGCCAGTGGCGCAGCGCCTTCAGGCGCCACTCCGTGAGAAAGGCGGGCTCCTTCTTCTTGCGCGAAATCAGACGGACGACGTCCTCGTCGAGGCCGGGCGGGACCGTATCGGCCTCGATCTCCGTGACGAAGCCGTGCCGGTAGCGCCTTGAGAAGAGGTTCTGGAGATTGTCTGCGGTTTCACTCATGGTGCTGCTGCTCAGCTCGTCGACGTGGTCGTCCGGATGGGTATCCTGGAGGTCGAGGTCCTGAACTCCCGATCAAGGCCCGTCAGACGAAGCGGTGTGTTGTCGAGGCCCGCGAGCTGCGCGAGCGTCACCTCGTGCAGTGAGCGGAGGATCGCGAGGTTCACGCGCTGCCACGCGCGTCCGACCCTGCAGGTCTGCTCGATGCCGCAGTGGCCGTTTCCCGCGGCGCAGTCTGTGAGCGCGAGCGGGCCCTCGAGCGCATCGAGAATTGCCGCGGCACTGATCTCGCCCGCGGGGCGGGCGAGCTGATAGCCGCCGTGCAGGCCGCGGGTGGAGGTCACCAGTCCCGCCCGATGGAGCTGCTTGAGGAGCTTGCTCACCGTGGGCGCGGCAATGCGTGTGCGCTCCGCGAGCGCCGTGGCGGTCTGCACGCGCGTCGGCTCCTCTGCCAGCGTGGCGAGGAGCACCGTGGCGTAGTCGGTCAGGCGGCTGATGCGCAGCATTTCCGTGGCCTCTCTGAAGTAGGACTATTTTAGTGCTAATTTGGGGTCGGACCAAGCGCCGTCGGCGGCATGACCGTCCTCCGCGGCGGCGTGGGTACCCGATTTGCTATGCTTGTCGTACTAGAACGTCCTGCGCGGCGCGGGAGGGAGCTTCCGCGACCGTGTGATCCATCAGTCGGAGGAATGACATGAATCGCAGCGAGCTCGCGCGAACGGCAAGCGAGATGGTGGCGAAGGGCAAGGGAATTCTTGCAGCTGACGAGAGCACGGGCACCATCAAGAAGCGGTTCGACAGCATCAAGCTGGAGTCGACGGAGGAGAACCGCCGCAGCTATCGCGAGTTGCTGTTCACGACGCCCGGTGCGGCCGAGTCGATCAGCGGCGTCATCCTCTTCGACGAGACGATCCGCCAGAAGACGCGGGACGGCGTACCCTTCCCGGAGTACCTGAGCAAGCAGGGCATCATCCCGGGCATCAAGGTCGACACGGGTGCGAAGCCTCTCGCGGGTTTCCCGGGTGAGACCATCACCGAGGGTCTCGACGGGCTGCGCGACCGCCTGACGGAGTACCGCAAGCTCGGCGCACGCTTCGCGAAGTGGCGTGCCGTCATCGACATCGGACCGGGGATCCCGACGACGTTCGCGATCGAGGCGAATGCGCACGCGCTCGCGCGCTATGCGGCGCTGTGCCAGGAGCAGGACATCGTTCCGATCGTCGAGCCCGAGGTCCTGATGGACGGCGACCACTCGATCGAGCGCTGCGAGGAAGTGACGGGAGCCGTGCTGCAGGCCGTGTTCGCCCAGCTCCATGCGCACCGGATCTACTTCGAAGGCATGGTGCTCAAGCCCAACATGGTGATCTCGGGCAAGAAGGCGGCGAACCGGGCGAGCCCGGAGCAGGTCGCCGAGGCGACCGTGCGCTGCCTCAAGCGCTATGTGCCGGCCGCCGTGCCCGGCATCGCGTTCCTGTCGGGCGGTCAGTCGGAGACCGAGGCGACGCTCCATCTGTCGCTGATCAACCAGCTCGGTCCCCTGCCGTGGAATCTCACGTTCAGCTACGGACGTGCGCTGCAGGAGTCCGCGCTCAAGACCTGGGCCGGCAATCCTGCGAACTTCCAGGCCGCGCAGAAAGAGTTCGCCAAGCGGGCGAAGCTCAACGGTCTCGCGACCACCGGCCGCTATACGCTCGAGATGGAGAAGCAGGCCGCCTGACGGCGGTACATTCCCGGCGTGGCAGCTCCGGAGCCGCTTCACAATGCGTCGGCGGCGCCTGCCGACGATGCAGTGGTCGACGTGCGCGACGTGCATTACGCCGTCGCGCAGCGACCCGTTTTCCGTGGCCTCAGCCTTCGGGTGAGACGGGGCCGCATCACGGCCATCATGGGGCCGAGCGGCACCGGCAAGACGACGCTCCTCAGGCTCATTACCGCGCAGATCGCGCCCGACAGGGGCCAGGTCCTCGTGTGGGGCCGCGATCTCGCGCAGCTCGGGTCTTCCGAGGTCTTCGCCCTGCGCAAGCGCATGGGCATGCTCTTTCAGAACGGTGCGCTGCTCACCGATCTCGACGTGTTCGAGAACGTGGCCTTTCCGCTGCGTGAGCACACCGATCTGCCGGAGCCGCTGATCCGTGAGCTCGTGCTCACCAAGCTCCATGCGGTGGGTCTTCGGGGCGCGGCGCGGCTGATGCCTTCGGAGCTCTCGGGAGGCATGGCGCGGCGCGTCGCGCTGGCGCGTGCCATCGTCATGGACCCGGAGATCCTGATCTATGACGAGCCCTTCGCCGGGCTCGATCCCATCTCGATGGGCATGATCATGCGCCTCATCCGCGACCTGAACGAGGGGCTCGGCATCACGAGCATCGTGGTGTCCCACGACGTGCACGAGCTCGCGGAGCTCGCGCACGACAGCTATCTGCTGTCGGAAGGCCGCGTCGTCGCGGCAGGTACGCCGCGCGAGCTGCGCGAGGATCCTTCCGACGTCGTGCGGCAGTTCATGAACGGACTGCCCGATGGGCCCGTGCCGTTCCACTATCCGGCGCCGGACTACTACGCCCAGCTGCTCGGTGAGACGCCGTGAGCAGCCGGTCCGAAATCTCCCTGCTCGGGCCCGTGCAGCGCATCGGCGCGGTCACCGTGTTCCTCGTACGCATCCTCGCGCAGTGCGGGCCTGCGCTCGCGCGCCCGGGTCTCATCGTCCAGCAGATCTACAACGCGGGTGCGCGCTCGGTGATCATCATCATGCTGTCGGGTCTCTTCGTCGGCATGGTGCTCGGGTTGCAGGGCTTCGATCTCCTGCAGCGCTTCGGATCCGAGGATGCGCTCGGCATGGCCGCCGCGCTCGGTCTGCTGAAGGAGCTCGGGCCCGTGGTCACGGCGCTGCTCTTCGCCGGCCGCGCGGGTACCGCGCTCACTTCCGAGATCGGGCTCATGCGCGCGACCGATCAGCTCACGGCGATGCAGATCATGGCGGTCGATCCGCTGCGCTACGTGGTCGCGCCGCGCTTCCTGGGCGGCGTGATCGCGATGCCGCTGCTCGCGGCCGTCTTCAACATCATCGGTCTCTTCGGTGCGCAGCTCGTCGGCGTGCAGCTCATGGGCGTCGACTCCGGTGCCTTCTGGTCCCAGATGCAGTCGGCGGTGGAGATCGACGACGCCATCGAGGGCATCATCAAGAGCGGCGTGTTCGGTGTGGCATGCAGCCTGATCGCCGTGTACGAGGGCTATCATGCGGACGCGACCGCCGAAGGAGTGGGGCTCGCCACGACCCGTACGGTGGTCGCCTCATCGGTGCTCACGCTGCTCCTCGATTACGTGCTCACCGCGTTCTTCCTGTAGGCGGGGAAATCCATGCGACCCAATCGGACACTCGAGCTCGGAACCGGCTTCTTCGTGCTGCTCGGTTTCGCGGCGCTCTTCTTCCTCACCACCCAGCTTCCCGGAAGCGGGCTCAGGCTGGCAGACGGCAAGGGTTATGTCGTCACGGCCGAGTTCACCAATGTCGGGGACCTGCAGCGCGGCGCGCCGGTCACGATGGCGGGTGTGCGCATCGGCGAAGTGGAGTCCATCCGCTTCGATCCGCAGCAGTTCAAGGCGGTGGTCACGATGCGGATCGCGCCCGAATTCGACCAGATCCCCGACGATAGCGACGCGAGCATCCAGACTCAGGGGCTCCTTGGCGGCAAGTACATCGCCATCGGGCCGGGCGGCTCGGAAACCTACCTCACGGACGGCAGTCGAATCGAATTCACGCAGCCCGCGCTCGTGCTCGAGAATCTGGTGAACCAGCTCTTCGCCCGCCTCGCGGGCGGAAGCCGCGAAGAGGGCGGGGACGGAAAGGGATCGACGGAGGAGAAGACCCCATGAGAACGCTCACGATGCGGAGGCTCACGGCAGGCTTCCTCGCAGCTCTGTGGATGGCGGCTGCGGGCGGATCGCTCGCGGCGGAAGCGTCGGAGAAGGGCCCGACGGAAGTGGTGGAGAGCGCCGCTCGGGCGATTCTCGAGGAGCTCGACGCCAATCGCGCGGAGTACCGCAAGGATCCCTCGAAAGTGCGGGCGCTCGTCGACAAGTATCTGCTGCCGCACTTCGATACGGACTACGCGGCGCGCCTGGTGCTGGGACGGCATTGGCGCACGGCGACGCCGGAGCAGCGCGAGCGCTTCGTGCAGGCGTTCTACAAGTCGATGCTCGACAATTACGGCTCGGCGCTGGTGGACTTCACCGGCGATCGGCTGCGGATCCTGCCCTCGAAGACGGATCCCAACGCGGATCGCGCGACGGTGCGCACCGAAGTGGTGCGCAGCGACGGCTCGCGCATTCCCGTCAACTACAGCCTGCGCAAGACGCCCGAGGGCTGGAAGGCCTGGGACGTCACGATCGAGGGCATCAGCTACGTGAAGAGCTTCCGCGACGACTTCGGGGCCGAGATCGACCAGAAGGGCCTCGACGCGGTGATCGAGCGTCTCGAGAAGGGCGGCAAGCCCGCATCGGCTGCATGAGCCCGAGGGCGCGGCGCAACGTCCCCGGCCTCGGCGTCGAGGTCCTGGAGACCTCCCCGGGACGATTCGAAGTCCGCGGTGCGCTGACGTTCGCTACGGCGCGTCGCGCGCGCGAAGCAGGTCTGCGCGCGTTCGAGGCGAGCGGCGCACAGCGGCTTTCGATCGGGTGCGGCGGCGTCACGGCGGCGGACAGCGCGGGGCTTGCGGTCCTGCTCGACTGGCTCGCGTTCGCGCGCCGAAAGGGGCGCGAGATGCGCTTCACCGAGATTCCTTCCGAGATCCGCGCCGTCGCGCGCATCAGCGAAGTGGAGCCGCTGCTCGAGGGCACGGCCGCGGCGCCGCGAGACGGCGCGTCCGGTAGCTGACCCGCCGCAGCTCACCTGCCGCGGACCGCTACTCCTGCGGCTCGGGCTCGGACTCTTCCTCGAGCTCCTTCAGCAGCTCGTCCTCGATCGATTCCTCGGGGACGTCACCGTCGCGCACGAGGTACTCGCGCCTCTGCAGATAGGCGTTGCGCACGAAAGCGTACCGGTCGAAAGCGCGGTCCAGTGCGGCATCGGCGTCGAGGAGCCGTGCGCGCGTATCCACCACGCGCAGCGCGAGGATGCTGTAGCGGACGGCGTCCCGCTCGATGTAGTTGCGCGGATCGGAATACTCGTCCGCGATCCGACCGATGCCGTCACGCACGGTCGATGGACCCAGAAACGGCAGCATCAGATAAGGGCCCGGGGGCACGCCCCAGACGCCGAGCGTCTGCCCGAAGTCCTCGTCGTTCTCCTCGAGTCCCACGGCGGTGGCCGGATCGAACACGCCGGCGACTCCAAGGGTGGTGTTGAGAAGAAACCGCCCGGTATCGCGTGCCGCCGCAGCAAACTTGCCCTGCAGCAGATCGTTCACGATCACGATGGGGTAGGTGATGTTGTCCATGAAGTTGGACACGCCGGTCTCGACGGGATCCGGCGTCACCCTGCGGTAGGCGCGGGCGACGGGTCTCGCGACCGTCCGATCGACCGCGTCGTTGAACCTGAACACGGCACGATTGACGCGCTCGAACGGATCACGGGGATCGGTGCGTCCCGAAGGCGTTGAAGCACAGCCGGTCACGAGCAGGCAGCACAAGGCGAGCGCGACGGTCAGCGTTCGATTCATGGCGCAGCGATCGGCAGTCAAAAAGGGACGCGGATTGTAGCAGTCCTGCTCCTCCGGGCGACCGCTGTCGCGAGCCGCCGACTCAGCGTTCGTGGTCCGAGGAACGCATGCGGCGCGGCTGGTTCGCACGCGCCTCGCGCAGCATCTCGAGGCGCGCCTCGAAGCGCTGGCGCTGCACGGGGGTGAGGTTCGGCACCGCGAGCGCCAGCTCGAGCTGCTGCATGGCGAGCGGTAGATCCCCGCTCGCGATGTGGTACTCGGCCATGTAGTAGTACGCGTCCGCGATGTCGCCGGCGGCGCTCGCCGCGAGCGCGGTGAGACGGATCTGATCGGGCGTCGGCGGCACGTTGTTGAAGAGATCGAGCAGCAGCGCGTGCGCCTTCTTCGCGTCGCCCATGCGCATGAGCGCTTCCGCGTACCGTACGGTGATGGGTACGTTGCGCGGCGAGAGCGTGATCGCGCGCTCGAAGGTCGCGATCGCGTCGTTCGTGAGCCCCGCCGCCATCTGCGCCTGGCCGCGTTCGATAC
>QGVD01000134.1 GCA_003242685.1 Pseudomonadota bacterium
CTGTTGCGAAGGTGCCGCTTCCTCTCCCTCCCGCGCTCCCCTCTCTGCCAGGGGGCGTCGCCGCGGGGAACCCCCCCCCCCACCGTCGCCACCGCCACCGCTTCTTCCGCGGTGCCCTCATCGGCGAAACCGGCAACACGACGGAATCCTGGGCGAGCTTCTCGGGCCAGGTCGTCGCGGTCAATCAGGGCGCATCGAGTCCCACCGGACTCACTGCGGCGAAGCTCAAGCGCGCGCGGCGCATCCTGCGCGGCAACGAGGCCCTCGACGAGGGTGACGGCGAGCTCATCAACATCGCCATCACCGCGGCGCAGGAGGAGCAACTGCTTCACGAAGCCGAGGTCATCAGCCTCGACTACAACAGCCAGCCCGTGCTCAAGGACGGCCGGCTCGACACCTGGCTCGGCTACAAGTTCCACCACACGCAGCGGCTCAAGACAGACAGCGATGGCTACCGTCGCATCCCGGTGTGGATGAAGGACGGCATGCATCTCGCGATCTGGCAGGACATGGTGATCTCGGTCGACCGGCGCCGGGACCTGCGCGGCCATCCGTGGCAGATCTACGTGCACCTCACCGCGAACGCCACGCGGCTCGAGCCCGAGAAGATCGTCGAGATCAAGTGCGCTGAGTAAGCGCGGGCGTCAGGCACAGCAGGAGTAACAGCAATGGCTGTCGAACATCTCAAGTCCACGGCGCTGCAGAACGCCGACGCCGCGCAGCACCAGCTCAGCCCCTCGCGGCTGACGGCGATGGAGCTGCGCGAGGCGGTCGGTGTGGTGCGGGCATCGGCCAGCGCGAGCATCGGCTCGACGTACCGCATCGCGCGCGTGCCGTCGAACGCGCGGATCTCGCAGATCCTGTTCGCCTCGGCCGCATCGGGCGCGACCGGTCAGGTCGACATCGGTCTCTACGACACGCCAGCCAATGGCGGCGCGGTGGTCGACGCGGATTTCTTCGCGAGCGCGCTCGATCCTGGCGGCGGTGCAATCCCACCGACCGACGTCACGCACGAGTCGGGCGTGTTCGGCCTCGAAGATGCCGAACAGCCGCTCTGGCAGGCACTCGGCCTCACGAAGGACCCGCAGAAGGAATACGACATTGCCGCGACCGTGGTGGAGGCATTCGAGAACGCCACCTACATGGTCGCGAAAGTGCGGTACGGCATCTGACGGAGCTGGCAGCACTCGGGGGGTCACGGCACGGGCGGGGCTTCGGTCCCGCCCGCTGTCGACGGAGGTAAACGATGGCAACGCGACGCTACAAGATCAGCCCGGGCGCCCTCACCGTCACGGAGGAGGCGGGCGATCCGGTCGATTCGGACGTGATCGAGCTCACCGTGGAGCTGGCCAATACCGCGGTTCACGACGGCGCGGGCACGCGCACGGTCTCCAAGCTCGAGGTGCTCGAGAGCCTCGAGCGACTCAAGAAGCACATCATCGAATCCCCCTGGCCGCCGGCCTGACGAGGTGAGTCATGCTGAGCGCTGGCGTCACATTGATCCAGGACGGCACGGCGACGAGCGCGGGCCAGCAGTGGCCGGGTGGGCGCGGGCAATGTGTCGTGGTCGCAACTACGTTCGACAACGAGAAAGTCACGCTCGAATTCCTCGGTCCGGACGGCTCCACGTGGCTGCCCGTCATCGACGGCGCGGGCAACGAAGTCGAGTTTTCACAGAACGGCTCGGCGCTCTTCGAGCTCCCGCCGTGCACGATTCGCGCGGCTGTCTCGACCGGCGGCGGTTCGCCGGCCGGCATCTACGCGGCAGCATCGCGCATCCCGTACTAGGAGGCCGCCGATGGCCTCCCCGGTAGACATCTGCAACCGGGCGCTCGGCAAGCTCGGAGCCGCAACGATCATCAGCCTCGAGGATGACGACCCGAAGGCCGTCGCCCTCAACGTCGCCTATCCGATCGTGCGCAACGCGGAGCTGCGGCGCCGCCGCTGGCGCTTCGCGCTCGCACGCTGGTCGCTGCCTGCCGACGCAGAATCGCCGTCCTTCGGCTACGCGCGCTCCTTCACCCTTCCGGCCGGGTGTCTGCGCGTGATTCAGATCGGCGAGTACGATCTCGGGCCGAACATGGCCGACTATCGCGTGGCGCCGACCGAGCTCTGGTCGATCGAAGGGCGCAAGATCTACACGAACCTTTCGGCGCCTCTGAAGATCCGCACAATCCAGGAGGTCACGGACACCGGGCTGTACGACGCATGCTTCGTCGAGGCGCTCGCCTCGCGGCTGGCGTACGAGTGCTGCTATCGCATCACGCTCTCACACGAGCGCGAGGATCGGTGCCTGCGCGACTACCGGATGGCGATCCGCGAGGCCGCCTTCACCAACGCGCTCGAGGTCGCGCCGAATGAGCCGACCGACGACACGTGGATGATGGCGAGGCTCGGGTAATGCCGCGCGCCTCTCCCGCTCTCTCGTCTTTCAACGCCGGCGAGCTCGGCGTCACGCTCGATGCGCGCACCGACATCTCGAAGTACGGCAGCGGCGCGCACCGGCTTGAGAACTTCATCGCGCTCGTGCAGGGCCCGGCCCAGCGCCGCGGCGGCTCGCGCTTCGTCGCTGAGGCGAAGCATTCGGGGCGGCGGGTGTGGAAGCGCCGCTTCGAGTTCTCGGCGACCCAGGCGTTCATCCTCGAATTCGGCCACCAGTACATCCGTTTCTACACCCTGCACGGGCGGGTGCTCGTCGGGAACGTGCCCGCATGGAGCGGCGCGACGTCGTACGTGCCGGGCGATCTCGTCGCGCACGGGGGCGTGAATTACTACTGCATCGCCGCGAACACGAATCAGCAGCCTCCGAACGCGACTTACTGGCACGCGCTCGAGGGCGACATCTACGAGGTCCCGACGCCTTACGACGGCGACGATCTGACGAACAGCGAAGGGTGTTTCGCGCTGCAGGTGGAGCAGTCCGCGGACGTGCTCTACATCGCAGGCGCCGGGAAGTATCCGCCGATGACGCTCACGCGCTACGGCGCCACGCGATGGGTGCTCGCGGAGTACGTGCCGGAGAATGGCCCCTTCATGGATCAGAACCGCGACAAGTCGGTGAAAGTCCAGGCGAGCGCGCAGACCGGCAGCATCACGATCACGGCCACCGCAGGCATCTTCAGCGCGACCGACGTCGGTCGGCTCATCCGCATCGAGCAGGAAAGCCCGAACATCGAGCCGTGGGAGCCGGATAGCCAGAATGACGTCAACGCGGGCGAGCTCCGTCGCTACGACGGGCGCACGTACAAGGCGCTCAACACCGCCAAGACCGGCACCTCGCCGCCCATTCACATCGAAGGCGTTGCGCCGGATGGGCAGGCCGACGGCGGGGGTCGCGGCGTGCTGTGGGAATACCAGGACGCCGGCTACGGCATTGCGCGCATTACCGGGTTTACGAGCGCGACCATCGTCACGGCCGAAGTGCTCGTACAGCTGCCTGCGCTCGTGGTCTCAGGGCCGACCTACCGCTGGTCGCTCGGCGCGTGGTCGAGGACCTCGGGCTATCCGAGCGCGGTCGCCTTCGCGTATGACCGGCTCTGGTGGGCTCACGGGATCAACCTGTGGGGCTCAGTGCCCGGGCTCTACACCGATCACTCGCCCGATGTCGCTGGCCAGGTGACGTTCGACTCCGCGATCAGCCTTAAGCTAACGCGTAGGTCGTAAACGTAAAC
>QGVD01000135.1 GCA_003242685.1 Pseudomonadota bacterium
CGGGCGCGCTGCTCGGTGAAGTGTCGCCGCGCCTGCTGTATGTGCTCGAGACCTGGCGCCAGAACCCGGATGCGGGGCGGGAGGCGGTGCAGACCTTCGTCGCCGCGGACGGTGCGCGCGTCATCCGGCCGCATTTCGCCCCGCTCGGGGCGACACAGCCGGCGTCGATCCTCGTGTTCCTGGAGGACACGAGTCTGCTCGCCGAGCAGGTCCAGCAGTCGAAGCTCGCCGCGCTGGGCCGGCTCTCGGCCAGCATCGCGCACGAGATCCGCAATCCAGTGGGCGCGATGAGTCACGCGGCTCAGCTCCTCGCCGAATCGCCGCAGCTCGGCCCCGACGACAAGCGGCTCACGGAGATCATCCGCACCAACGCGGATCGGGTGAGCACGATCATCGACAACATCCTGCAGCTCTCGCGGCGCGAGCCCGCGCGCTTCGAGCGCATGTCCCTCCAGCCCTGGCTCGAGGAGTTCCGCGAGGAGTTCTGCGAGACCATGCAGTGGCCCGCCGAGAGACTCGTCATTCCGGCCGGAGGCCCGGAGCTCGAGGTGCGCATCGACCCCTCGCAGCTCCGCCAGATCGTCTGGAACCTGTGCGAGAATGCGCTGAAGCATGCGCTGGGCGACGACGCCGGGCAGCGCATCGAGATCCGCTGCGGCAGGATCACCCCGAGCGGGCGGCCCTACATGGAGGTCGCCGATCGGGGACCGGGCATACCGCCCGAGCAGGCCGAGCGTATCTTCGAACCGTTCTTCAGCCGCGGCCGCGGGGGGTCGGGGCTGGGGCTGTTCCTCGCGCGGGAGCTGGCGCAGACGAACGGCGCGACCCTGCTCTACGAGCCGCGCCCCGGAGGAGGAAGCATCTTCCGCCTGGTCTTCGCCGATCCGCAGCGGTGGGAAATACGCCGAAGCGGCACGTATGCCGCCGACCGATGACTCATGAGCAGACCGGTAGTACTGATCGTCGACGACGAGCCTGATCTCCTCGAGCTGGTCAGCCTCACGCTGAACCGCATGCAGCTCGAGACGCGGACGGCGGCCGACCTCGCCACCGCGCAGCGGCTGCTCAAGTCGCAGCACTTCGATCTGTGCCTCACCGACATGCGTCTGCCCGACGGCGACGGGCTCGACCTCGTGGCCTGGATCCAGCAGCACCGCGCCAGCGTGCCGGTCGCCGTGATCACCGCGCACGGCAACGTCGAATCGGCGGTGCGCGCCCTCAAGCTCGGCGCGTTCGATTTCGTCTCGAAGCCGCTCGACCTCGGCGTGCTGCGCAAGCTCGTGGGCAGCGCCATCAAGCTGGGGGCCAGCACCGGCGAGACGGCGCAGGTTCACGGGCCCCGCCTCATCGGCAACTCGCCTGCGATGCAGCAGCTGAGGGAAATGATCGCGCGCGTCGCGCGCAGCCAGGCGCCCGTGCACATCTGCGGCGAATCGGGCACCGGCAAGGAGCTCGTCGCGCGGCTCATCCACGAGACCAGCGCGCGGCGCGACGGCCCGTTCGTCCCCGTCAACTGCGGCGCGATCCCGACCGAGCTCATGGAGAGCGAGCTCTTCGGCCACAAGCGCGGGAGCTTCACGGGCGCGGTCGCGGACAAGAAGGGCCTGGTGCAGAGCGCCGAAGGCGGCACCCTGTTCCTCGACGAGGTCGCCGATCTGCCGCTCCACATGCAGGTGAAGCTCCTGCGCGTGGTGCAGGAGAAGACCGTGCGTCCGGTGGGCGAGGCGCGCGAGGAGACCGTCGACGTGCGGATCCTGAGCGCCACCCACAAGAACCTCGCGCAGCTCGTCGCGGAAGGCCGCTTCCGCGAGGACCTCTTCTATCGCATCAACGTCATCGAGCTGCGGGTGCCTTCCTTGAGGGAACGGGCCGAGGACATCCCGGAGCTCGCCCATGCAATTCTCGGACGGTTGTGCCGGCGCATGGGCATCGAGCCGCCGCGCATCGACGATGCCGCGATGGAGATGCTGCAGCGCTACCCCTTCCCCGGAAACGTCCGCGAGCTCGAGAACGTGCTCGAGCGGGCGCTGACGCTCTGCACCGGCGGCGTCATCACCACCGAGCACGTGAGGCTCCGCTCCGTGCCCCGGCCGGAGCCGGAGAGAACAATGGTCGGCCTGCCCGACACACCTTCCGCGCTCGGCGATCAGCTCGAAGCCATGGAGCGCAACGCGATTCTCAAGGCGCTCGAGCAGACGCGGTACAACAAGACCGCCGCCGCGAAGCTCCTCGGAATGAGCTTCCGCGCGCTGCGCTACCGCATCAAGAAGCTGGGAATCGAGTGACGCACGCCGTCGTGTGACGTGCTTCACACAGTGACGCACCGCGTCAGTTCGTGACGCTGCCGGCCGTCAGGCGTCGTCAGTCACTGACGTGACTAAGTCAAATCACGAGCCGCCTCGAAGCTCAGAAACTCCAACACCAGCAATAACTTACGACCACCTAAACGGCCTGGCACAGGCTTTGCTCGACCGTGGGCGCAGGTGCAAGTGCGCCGCTCAATTTGGGTCCCAACTTTCGAGGAGCTCGACTCATGAAGTCTGTCCAGAAGGGTTTCACCCTCATCGAGCTGATGATCGTGGTCGCGATCATCGGCATCCTGGCCGCCATCGCGATTCCGGCGTACCAGGACTACACGGTCCGCTCGCGCGTCTCCGAGCTCATGGTCGCGGGCTCGGCCGCCAAGGCGACCGTCGCTGAGAACATCGCGAACAATGGTGGTCAGATCGCCGCTGGCGGGAACTGCGCTGGCGTGACGAACACGACCGCTCAGACGCAGAACCTGGCGTCGATGACCTGCGACGACGCCACCGGCGTTATCCAGCTGACGGGTACTGCGGCTGCCCGCGGCGTGCAGATCACGCTCACCCCGACGGTCAACAACGACAACACCGTCGAGTGGCAGTGCAGTGCTCCTGCTGACGACCACCGGTACGTGCCGGCGGAGTGCCGCAACTAACGGACGGGCACGGTCCGTTGACGGAGAAGCCCCTCCTCGGAGGGGCTTCTTCTTTTGGGAGGCCAGTCACGCAGGCGGGCGACCCGGTGTGCGAGGATTGGCCGGGATTTGACAATTGCCCGGGTCTACCCCTCGGGTAGACTAGGGTTGTCTCGGTCGCACGCCCTGCGCTTCGCAAGTACATGAACGACAACGCTACTCTGGCGGTCGGTGGGTCTCGCTCGGGCCTCGGGGGTCTGCCTCAGCGGCTCGTGCAGGACGGCATCGTCGACGAGGCGACGATGCTCGAGGCCCTCAACGCCGCCAGGGAGCGCAAGGTGAACGTCGTCACCCAGCTCGTCTCGAGCGGCGCGGCCAACGCGCGCGACATCGCGATCGCCGCGTCCACGGAGTTCGGCGTCCCGCTCCTCGATCTCGACGCGGTCAATCTCGACCCGGACGTCATCCGGCTCGTCAGCGACAAGCTGCTCGCGAAGCACCGCGTCCTGCCGCTCTTCAAGCGCGGCAAGCGGCTCTTCCTCGCGGTCGCCGATCCCACGAATCTGCACGCGATCGACGAGATCAAGTTCCAGACCGGCCTCGGCGTCGAGGCCATCGTCGTCGAGGACGACAAGCTCCAGAAGGCCGTCGACAAGGCGATCGAGCAGGCGGACGCACAGATCTCGGCGCTCACCGAAGACGAAGGCCTCGACCTCGAAGCGCTC